>NZ_CP186862.1:0-70423 GCF_049674265.1 Latilactobacillus parasakei
TCAGTTGATAAGTTCATAATTGATTCTGCTAAAGAAGAGTTTGGGGACGATATGATTTTTAAGACTATTGTTCCGCAAATGGCTAGGATAAAAAGATTTCCTTTAAATGGTGTTACTGATAACGATCGATATGATAGAAAAGTATTAGAAAAATACGAAGATGTGACTAGTGAGTTTTTAGATAAATTAATTGAATTTGAAGAATAGAGGTATTAATATGGCAAAAAAAGGGTTATTAGATAGAAAGATTCAGGGGGCAATTAAACCTGAAGAGAAATTTGAAGAAGTTGCAAGCGGTATCGGCGAGAAAGAAAATATTAGTGTCGAGGAGAACAGGGCGGCGAGATTAAAAAAATCATTTAAAAATCAAAAAGCTACCATCAAGTTATCTTCAGAAACAAAAAAAGATTTAGATGTTTTAAAGTCTATGGAAAAAATAAAATTTGATTACGAAATTATTCAATTACTTGCTGATGCATATGTTAGAAATTTATCCACTGAAGATCAACGGAGATTTACGGTATTGAGAGAAAATTCTTAAAGCATCAAATAAATATAGAAATTTCTATATTTAGATATTTCTATATTTACAGGAGGACTAACTATGATTTGGTTTTTATTATCACCAGCGGGGGCTATCTTAGGGGTAATAGTAGGGGTTGTTTTAGGAATTATAATGGGGATAATCCCCTTATTGCTCTCACTTATACCACTTTTTTTTCAAGCAATCTTTTGGTTGGCTCGAACCGCAGTTCAAATAGTCTTTTACGGTTTGATATGCGGATATTTGATCTTGGAATGGATAGCAAAGAAAATACGAAAAGCTATTTATTCTGACGAATACGAGGAATTACACTTTTAAAAATTATATGATATAATGAATGTACGCAAAAAGAGCAAGGTACCGGCCAGTACCTCGCTCATGTAGTAGTATTGCAAATAGGGGTTAGACGCTAATGATTAGCGTCTTTTTTTATGTTTTCGTGCTTTCACCCAACCAATAGCTTCTTTCAAAGCCACCGGGGCAATCGCAACGAGAATTTGCGTTAGCAAATTCATAGCCGATCTCCTCATTGTTTTTGTGCATGCAGCCACCTCCAAACGGTCAATTTTGAGTTGACGAAGGGGACGTGCTTGCAACTAACTACTACGTCTTAAATTATAACACGGTTAGAAGTTTAGTTTACTACTAGTGAAAATTTAATTATGATCAAAATATTAAGCGCTTAAGTGTATAAATTATACCTGAGTGTCAATTTTAGTTTTATTTGGCAATTCTTGAAGAGTTAAATAGCAATATATTCAAAATTAAACTTTATACATTTGGGATAAACTTTCTATTTTTCTTTTTAATTCTGAACGAATGTGTAAAGGTTCTAAGCATTCACATTGACCTCCAAAACTTAAAATAATTCCATAGTAATAATCATTTTCTATGAAAGGAAAATTAACTATATAATAGTCATTGCTATCTGGTATAAAAGAGGCAGGTTCACAGTAGTCAAGTAAGCGTTCCATAATTGATACGTGGATACGAAGCTTAATATCAACTTGTAATTTAGTCACAATGTTAGTAGTATCTAAAAGGATTTTTTTATAATCTTTGGGAATAAATGCTGTTTCTATCAGTTTTAGATTAGATAACCTTGTTAGTTTAAATAAACGAAAATCACTTCTTTCATAGCAATAACCATGAAAATACCATTGACTACTTTTAAAAATGATTTGGTATGGCTCAACTTGTCTCTTTGTTTTTTCTCCTTTGTGATTAATATATTCAAAAGAAATCACATTATTATTTTGTATAGCGTATTTTATAATGTTTAGTTGGTGATCTAAATTTCTCACTCCCATCCAATGATCAAAATCGACATGCATTTGGTCAGTTTTTATCTGGGCGGATTCTATTTTGTCTTTTGGAATAAAATTATTAATTTTTGCGAGTGTACTGGGAAATTCTTTATTTTTCATAATATTTGGAATGTTAGATATACCTATTAAAATAGTAGTAATATCTGATTCTGAAAAAGTATTCTTATCTATTTTAAAATTATCCATAATTTGGAATCCTCCCCCTATACCAGATGTAGAATGAACAGGAATACCTGACATGCTAATAGCTTCTATATCACGATAAATAGTGCGAGTTGAAACTTCAAACATATCAGATAGCTCTTTAGCACTTATTTTTTTTTTATCAATAAGAACCATAATGATACTAACCAGTCTACTAACTTTCATATAATACCCATCCTTTAATTTTTTTATCATTGTTGCCACAATGTTGTCAACAATTGATAGGTACAATAATAGCAGAGCAAATTAATGGAGGGAAATTATGAAAACAATTTATATTTATGTTTTAGATACACTAGCAGATTGGGAACTAGGATTTGTTACTGCTGAATTAAATTCTAGACGCTTTTTTAAAGAAGGTGCTCCTGTGTTGAAAATTAAAACAGTAAGTCACTCTAAACAACCAATTACTACTATGGGAGGAATCGAAATATCCCCTGATTGTTTAATTGAAGATATTGATTTAAGTGAAAATAGCATACTTTTATTACCAGGAGCTGATACATGGAACAATTCTCAAAATAATATTATTATTTCAAAAGCACAAGATTTGCTTTCAGTTGGTGGTAAGATAGGGGGAATTTGCGGGGCTACCGTGGCACTTGCAAATGGTGGTTTATTAAATGAAACAGAACATACTAGTAATGGACCAGGATTTCTTGATATGTTTTCCCCAGCTTATCATGGACAAAAATTTTATTTAGATCAGCCTTCTGTATGTAATAATAATATTATTACAGCAAGTTCTACAGGAGCTTTGATGTGGACAAAACAAATTATTGATATGTTAGATGTATTTGAACAAGATACATTAGAAGCCTGGTACAACTATTTTAATACGGGAGATTCTTACTACTATTTTGAACTTATACAAACATTACCTTCTAGCAATAAAATTTAGTTTCTTTGTAATTATTTTAGTGTACAGAAAATTTCAATTTTCTGTACACTTTTTTTTTATTAATTTAGAACCTGGCGCTTTTTTATCACAAAATTGTCTATTTAGGGTACCCCCTAATCATACACCTGTGAGTAATTGTTTTACAATGGTTTCTAGTGTATGATTAGGATGTATATTAAATGTGGGGGATTTAACATGAAAATTGCTTATGCACGAGTTTCAACAGTGGATCAAAATTTGGATCGTCAAATTGAAGCATTAAAAAATGCTGGTGCTGAAAAATTGTTCATCGAAAAAGAATCTGGTGCGACGATTAAACAACGGCCAGTTTTTCAAGAAGCTCTAGAGTTTGTTCGCGAAGGTGATATTCTAATTGTGGAAGCAATTGATCGCTTAGGCAGAAATTATGATGAAATTATCAAAACCGTTAATTTCTTAAAAAGTAAGAATGTTAGCCTAATAATTACTAGCTTACCGATTATGGCTGAAGCAATTGATAATCCACTATTGGACAAATTTATCAAAGATTTAATTGTCCAAATATTAGCCATGATGGCTGAACAAGAACGGACTGAATCAAAGCGGCGTCAAAAACAAGGGATTATTTTAGGCAAGCAGCGGGGTGTTTATCAGGGACGGCCAACGTTATATGCGCCAAATGCTAAAGATCCTCAAAAACGGATTATCTACCAAAATATTGTTAGCAGTCTTGATGAAGGGGTAGCGATTGCCAAGATTGCCAGAGCTAATAATGTAACTCGCCAAACAGTGTATAGAATTAAAAAGGAACAAAAAAATTAACAGTGGCGTAACTAATTATTAGTTACCCCACTGTTAATTTTCGAAAGTTATTTGACACGAATAATTAATCCAATCATTTTAGTGAATATAAATAGTAATCACCGTGATTAGTCCAAAAACAACGCCAGGGACGTTCGCAATAATAACTGGCCAGTCTTTATAAGTTTTGAACCAGCCATAAGCTGTCCATAGACAACCATTAATTGTTGCCACTAATGGTTGCAAGGGTGAGACTGGTGAGCCTGAGAAGTTAGCGATAATCTGAGGAATATAAGAAACATACATCGCAATACAGGTAATTGTTGCCACTTTACTAAGTATTTTTAAGCGTTTAATCTTTTTGGGATCAACGGCGTTTTCGCCAGTAGGGTACTCTCTAGTATCAATACGCATAATGGGCTCCTTTTTATTTTCGAATTGTGTTGAATATTTTCTAGGTTTACTTATATTTTAGAGCGAAAAGAGTCAGACCTTTTCTGCACATAATTATTTATTAGTGTTAATTCTAAAACTTGACTATAAAAAAAGCAAGTTCACTAATTTTTATGAGACTAAGTATTTGATATAAAACAAATACTGATACAACAGCTGCCAAAAAAGTCTCGAAAACTATTCAGTTTTTGAGACTTGTGTGATTAAAGAGCTAACTTCTTCCATTTCCGAATTTTAGTTCTAAAATTTGTAAATGGCGCAACAGTATTAATGTGTACCCATTTATAAATTGGCCATTGTGCATTAGTTGTCGCCCACTGCCGATACCCAGGTTCAAAAAGTTCTTTTTCACTTAAACTTTCGATCCAGATACAAAGATCGACTACTTTTTTATCTAAACATTCTTTTTGTTCAAATAAGGTCAATTTACCATATTCATTATAGAAAGATTGGTATAATCCACCTAAATTATTCCATTTATAACCTTTCGCAGGGGTGAAGACTTTTAGATCTTGTTGTTCCGTCGCTTCCCAATCTAGTAATAAGCTTAGCCAACCAAGTTGATAAGATAAGTTCTCAGATGGTGTTCTATCAACAGTCTCAACTCGCTTATCGCGTAAGCCTTCAGGAATTTCTTCGAATTCATCGATGTATTTTTGGTAGCGATTTTTAATTTCTTTAACTAATTCAGCTTTATCTGTATAAGTTTTCATAAATTCAACCTCACCTTATTTCAACTGTATCGTCATAAACGAATATAGCTTGACTGTTATTTATAGGAATTAAATGTACCTTATCTTTATATTTTTCAAAAGTTTGTTGTACAGTTTCAGTGAATGGTTCTTCTATATAATGAGGTAATGGATAAAAATCTACTAAACCTAATCCTCTATAATCTTTTAGCTTTGGTGCTACAGACACGCTATCCAGAATCTTACTGTATTCAATATTTTTAGACAATATAATTCCGCCCGCTGATTCTCCTATATATGGGCACCCTTTATTTACTTTATCCTTTAGTATCGATATAATATTTTTCTTTTGCAGTTCTTGTAGTAAATAAAACGTATTCCCACCAGTTATCCATATGATGTTAGAATTTAATATTTTTTCCCGGCATATTTCTTCATTCTCATATGATATGTCTAAAACATTTAATTGATAGCCAGCTTCTTCTAATAATTTTACCCCATCATCAATATATCCTGTGTATTCTTCCACTTCATTTTTGTCTATCCTACTTTTTAAATATTTTTATTTACAGCAAGTTCTAAAATTTTTTTGAACAAGTTAGTAATTTCTTACATTATCACAGCTCTTTTTTTGAATATTGTTTAATTATATTAAAAACTTCCAACATATCCACTGCACAAATATCTGCATTAGATTGATCTATATTCATTCGCTTTTCTTTATACGCAATAGTTTTGATTCCTGCACTTCTAGAAGCAGCTATTCCATAATAAGAGTCTTCTATTGCAAGACATTCATTAGCGGATATATTTAATTCATTTAACGTCCTCAAATAGATTTCGGGGTTAGGTTTACTTTGCACTAAAGATTCTCCACTATTAATGATATCAAAGTAATCTTTTATATTACAAGCTTCTAAAACATCTAAAATATGTTGATGTTTTGATGAAGAGGCAACTGCTAAAGCTAGTTCGTGTTCTTTAGCGTAATCTAAAGTAAATAATATATCTTTTCTAAATAATTTTTGATAGTCAATTTTTCTATAGCGTTGTTCTGAAAAATAATTAAACGCACGTTCAATCTCTTCTACCGACAATTTATAATCTAAAAATTTTTGTAATAAACTATATAAATCTTCGTAGGATTTCCCAACTAAATTCACAAGATCTTTATCAGAGAAAGTATGATTTGGATTATGCATGGTTATAAATTCCACTTGAATTTGAAAATCATAATATTCTGTATCTACAATAACTCCATCCATATCAAATATTATTCCTTTTAAATTAATAATCTCCGCCCCCTATTGTAATAGTATAAATTAAATCCAATGGTAAAATTGATATAATATCAAGGAATTCCAGAATCTTCTTTTTTATACTAATTAACGCCTATAAAATTTACTCCTGCATCTTTAGCTACAAGAATATCAACATCGGTAACAAAGTAGTCAAATATATCCATTAAAGATAACTTTTTTAAACTTATTTCTAAGCTTTCCCTTACCTGTAAATATACAGACAGAGCGCTTATTTCGTTTTAAAAATGAAACGAGTGTTGGAAAGTTGCTTAAATTTTCTCTCTGTCAAACAAGGTAAATTAGTTAATAAAAAAGTTAGCCTTATCCATAGGGTTCTTGTTTCGTGTTTAACTCGTAAAGGGATTATACCATATTCTCCTTATTCTTGAAAGCGATTCCATTGGCGGATACAGTGTTTATAAAATCAGTATTTTACGAATTAATCAAATGAATAAATTACTAAAAAAGTCGTAGAAGTGGCTGAAGATAGCTTAGTTATAGGTATCTTCAGCTACTCAGTCCAAACTGTTCAAACCAAGAAATGAAAACAGAACTTGCTAGATTATACTCTAATCTTTCTGAGCAGTTCTCTATTTATACTTAGTCATTGACTAAGTAAAGTATATTACGCCGAATAAAGTTTAAATAATGCTGACTAATTTGTCGAAAAATTCGGATTAAATTTGCAATCTACCTTAAATAAGCATTGGACGTTTTAGGTTTTGTTCGGATCAAGCCTGTAATTTCCCATATTTCACTAAGTTGTCAAACTAAATATATTTTAAGTAAACTGACGAATTGTCAATCCAAGTACAACACTTTATCATAAAAGCCCTCTTCTGGGGGGTTAATAATCTAAAACTTTACGGGGACGTTGATTTAAATGCCGTTAGCAATTTTCTATGTCCTTGTATGACATAATTTGAGATGCGTTCTGGCATATCTATTTTGTTTATATTTAGCTATTACTGGCGATGTTAGTGATGGTTTTATAATTTATAAGGGGCGATAAGCAAGCAATAAAGAGGCAACTCTTTTAAACTAAAAAAACGTCTAAATGAGACGTTTAAATAATTTGAAATTAATCAATTTCTTTCTTAACATTTATTTCATAAAAAATTGAATTGAGATTAAACTTTATATAACTAATAGAAAATGAAAAAATATACTTGCTAATTAAGAACATGCAGATTGACAGGGGAATACCTATTAATAATGCTATAAGGGCATAGGTAGTTTGATGCCAATCAAATGCTTGAACTCCGAATATATTAACAACGAACAAAATAATTGGAGAAAATAGGCAAGTTAATGAAAAAAACCATCCGATAAAAAGGCCAGAAAACATAAAGAAATAAATAATTATACCAAAAAAAAGATTAAATGATATGGCACCTAATAAAGCTAAAATATTAATTTTTTTCTTTGATATATAGACTGGTTCACCAAGTAATTGGGCAATAGATACATTGTATATCGTTGACAATTCTTTAAGCGCATTTGCCGGAGGTATAGTATGATCGTTTTCCCAACGAGAAATAGTTTGTCTGGTAACATACATCTTTTTTGCTACATCTTCTTGTGATATATTTTTTAATTCTCTAAATTGCTTTAGATTATTTTCCATAGCACTCTAAACTCCTTTCTTTGAATTAAATTTTATAAGTGATTTATTTTTAATCTTAACATAGAACAATATAGCTAATACAATAAGACCACTTCCTCCAATTAAGCCGACTAGATTTGGACCTATGAAATAGTTGTATTTAATAAATCTAGATCCAAACATATAAACCGGAGTATACTTATCAATTCCGTTTATTGATGCGTGTATAACGACGGGTATCCAAATAGTTTTAGTTTTAAATAAGGAATAAGATAAAATTATATTCATAGTAGAACAGAATATAATCATCATTAGTATACCAAGAAATTTCTGATCGGTACCATAATTATAACCAGTATATATGATGGGAGCATGCCATAATCCCCAAATTAAACCAGTTAAGATTATGGAAGTTTTTTTGCTAAAAATATTACATAGATTAGTTAATAGGTATCCTCGCCATGCGTATTCTTCACCAAAACATGATAATAACCCCCCTAGTGGATTTATTAATAAGCATGCAGGAATTATGAAAAATATACTTTTTAGATATTCTTTTATCGTATATAGGTGGTATTGAGATGCAAATTTTGAAAGTAATGGATTAAAAGTATGAGGGAAAAGTATAAAAAAGATAACTGCACCTGAATATGCGATCAATGGAATTATTAAATAAGATAATGCATAGTTTTTCTTATTTTTTTTAATATTTGGTAATAGTATGGAATCTTTTAAAGTTTCTTTGGTAATTATTTTGGTTAAGAGAACACTAATGGTAGGTGTTATCATTAATAAAGTTAGACATGTCGGATTGGTATCTCTGATATATACGGGGTTGGTATCCTTGATAAAGGATGTGCTAATTACAATTAGAAATATAGTTGTTATTAAGATAAATATTATTAACCGCTTTGCTGAAGAAGCTTTTTTGTTTAGGTGCATTTTGTGTCTCCTGACTAATTTGTATTTTACTTAAATTAGTTTAGCTTAAGTGCCCTAAAATGGATAGCAAGTAATATGTTACATGCTGTTATATCAACGATTATAGGTTAAAATTATAATTGTAGAATCAAATTTTTTTTGGAGTAACGAATTTACAATCTAAGTGCAATACTAATTAAAAAATCTATAATGGGTACAATGTTTAACGACCAAGAAAAATATTAAGGAGTATCCGTTATTAGCTACTGTCATCCTACAATAAATGAACGTGACAGCATTGTAGAATTGATAGCTAGAAAAGGATCTAATTCAGAAAATCGTACTTAAATTACAACGCTTTCCGAGCACTATTTCAAGAAAATTAAACCTGAGTCCTAATAAATCAAGAAAACACCAATTCCCCAAAATTGATTATATTTCGATAGATGACCACCTTAATTTTATTAATCAAAGGAACCGAATTAGTGATTGGAAGATTGATACTGTGATGGGCAAAAATTGGTAGAACGCAATGTAAGAATGCACAAGCAATGAATTGAACATTATTTACAATGTTCTTAGAACTTCAAAAGGCATTTACACTTTACAATCTACTAGTCCAATCCTTATTCTCCAGAAGGGTGTGGTGCAAATGAAACCATAAACGAGGACCTTGAAAGCTGCCAACGGCAGTTAAGTCAGGGTCCTCGTTTATGGTTTTAGATTTTTAAACTCCAGGAAAACCTTTTATGCTAAAGCGTTGCACTTGGATTGATAATTCTTCGCTTAAAAAACGTTAAACGCCTGTACATTAGTATTATTGCGTGGAAAAATCTTATAATTTGCCATTTAAAAAAGTTGGTGCAACGAATTGATTGATTCGCTACACCAACTTTTTAATTTGTTCCTAATGACGTTTATTTTGCATTCGTGCACTAACATAGTACATTAATATCGCGACCACTGGACTAGCATCAATTAGGAGGCGCCAATTGCCAGTGAATAAAGAAAGACAGAAAACTATACAGAAAACACTTAAACAGATAACAATCCCTAAGCTTGCCTGTTGTTTGGTCATTACAGTCATTCCCCTTAGTTATCGATAATAGTCTACCAGGTAAACTATTTTGTAGCGTAGTAGGGTTAATTCCCTTTTAAAGTAATTTTCAATCAATGAACAGTTATCATCTTCTAGAAATTTTCGATGTAATCAATTCGATTAAATATGAAAGTAATAATTTTACTTATTCTTTTCGTCTTATTAACTTAACACCACTAATTATAATTATAAGGTAGATTGTAAAATTAATCCGAACGCTGTTCGGACAAAAAAGATCGGCTTCCTTTAAAATGGTGTTTACCACAAACCCATTTTTTAGGAGCTGATCTTTTGTCTAGTATAACCTATTCTGAACGAATTAAAATTGAAACTTTCTGTGAGTTAGAACTATCCAATCTTGAAATGGCCAATCTGTTAAACCGTTCACCAGCGACTATTTCATACGAATTATCGCGTTGTCATCCTTATCAAGCTGAACTGGCACAAACAGATACAGAACGTAAACGGGCTCAGTGCGGCCGCAAAACTAAGTTGACCGCCACTTTGAAACAATTAATCCTGAACCACCTACGTTTAAGCTGGCCACCAGAATCTATTGCGCATGAATTTAATTTAGCGACTAAATCTATCTATAATTGGTTAAATCATGGACAGATAGACTTCCCCTTAAGCGAGCTATCTGAACATGGTTTGCGCCAACGGCGTAAAAGCGACCAACGTTCAAAATATAACCAGTCTCTGGGGTCGTCAATTGAACAACGACCACCAGTCATTAACCATCGTAACCGAATCGGTGATTTTGAAATGGATACAATTGTTGGTCCTCGTGGACGCAGTAAGGCGGCCTTATTAACTTTAGTCGATCGTAAATCACGATTCCTATGGGCTTACCCACTAAAAGAACGATCAGCAGCCGCTGTAAATGGTGCACTGGATAATTTTCTAGCAACCTTTAAAGGAACTGTGCACAGTTTGACCGTTGATCGTGGGACTGAATTTAGCGGTCTTGGTTCTTTTGAACCGCAATATGGGATTAAGACTTATTATTGCCATGCTTATAGTCCAGCTGAACGTGGTAGTAATGAACGATTTAATCGACACTTACGTTATTTCTATCCAAAAGGAACTTGTTTTGAGCACGTCAGTGCTCATGAACTAACCACCACGCTACTCGAAATTAACCAGAGACCACTTAAAATACTCAACTGGCAAACACCCTACCAGGTAATGCTGACTAATTTGTCGAAAAATTCGGATTAAATTTGCAATCTACCATAAGGGCTCCGATAATCGTTAATAGAACTGTATTCTGCTTTGCACTAGTTTGTGGTAACTTTTTGCTAGCATCATTATTAGTTTGTTTATTTGAAATAGTTGTTTTGGTCTGTGTATCGTTATTACCCGTATGATTAGAGTCAGCAGCTTTCACTGGATCTTTCGTATAAACATAAGTTACCGTTTGCGCTTTGTCTAAGAAGATCCCATTGGGATTACCTTTGACTTCTTTGAAAGTATAACCCTTAATCGCTTTTTGTTCAGATGTATAATAATCACCGATATTACCTGATTTAACTACATTATCAACTAGCTTGTTGCCAGCTTCATCTTCATACTTGACTGTCACATAGGCGGCTTTCACTGGATCTTTCGTATATATATAAGTTACCGTTTGCGCTTTATCTGAGAAAATTCCATTGGGATTGCCTTCGACTTCCTTGAAAGTATAACCCTTGACCGCTTTTTGTTCAGTTGTATATGGCTCCTATGATGGAATTACGGACAATTTGTTCGATATAATACATCATAAAGGAGCCTTTTATTATGGCGATTAAATATTCAAATGAATTTAAAGAGTCGATTGTTAGCTTAAGTCAGACTGACCGTTCGGCCAACTCACTGGCTAAAGAATACAACGTCAGTGTTTCAACGGTTACTAAGTGGATTAAACAAGCTGATCCTAACAACACTAAAGTGCTATCATCAAATGAACGTGCTTTGATTAAAGAAAATAAACGGTTAAAAGAAAAACTTGATATTTTAAAACGAGCGGCGGTGCTCATGGCAAAAAGCTAATTATTAAGGGGCGTACACTCGTGTTAGAAATCGTCAACGCTAATTTACGTGCTGGGCACCGCATTACTCGTATCTTATCAGTACTCAAAATCCCGCGCTCAACCTACTATGATTATCTACGTTGGCAGCCAAGTAGAACTGAACGCGGTTTGGTTAAGATATCCAATGTATGGCTATCCACGATTAACGATCTTACTAAATCAACAGTCTGATATTCACGTTAGTCAGCATATGGTCTACCAACAAATGTGTGCATTAGGGATTAGATCTAGAATGGTTAAACGAATCAATAAGCCAACCACTCAGACTGATTATGATCAGCGACCAAACTTGATTAAGCAGTTAACTGATCAATCTGGTGTTTTATTGACTGATATTACGTACATTCCCCTTAACCATACTTGGTGTTACCTAGCTAGTGTCTATAATCCAGTAACCCGACGGGTTATTGCTTACCAACTTAATATGCAGATGACTAAAGAACTAGCGACTAACGTTATTACCCAAGTCATGGCGCAAGTAGTTAAACCACAAATTATTCATAGTGATATGGGAAGCCAATACACAAGTGACTTATTTGAGAGCGTTTTATCGAAGTATGGTATCAAGCATTCTTACTCCCGTAAGGGTCAACCCGGCGATAACGCGCGAATTGAAAGTTTTCATTCAATTTTGAAACGTGAATACGTTAATTTCCAAGATTTTAAGACAATTCATGAAGCAACCGCCGGAATTGATAACTATATTCGTTGGTATAACAGTGATCGTATTTCACTTGTAGCGTAGCTACAGACAATTGAATTTTTAATCAGCGCGCTCAAAACGTACGAATGTTGGGGGCTATTTAAAGCACCCTAAAGCGGTTTTAAAGGTTGATTTAGATTAAAATATCTAACTCAGAAAATTAAATTAAGTAATTTAGATTGAAAGTCAAATTTGTTCGTACTTTTGTGTCCGGATTCTTGACATAGGAGCCGTTATACTAAACAAGAGATGAAAAAAGAATTGATGGACTTATATTCTAATCTTTCTGGATAAAATTATTAACAAAACAGGTTTCATGTACTGTTCAGTTTTTGAGACGTTTCACTTTTTTCAAAATTAGAAATTTGTTCTACGGTATGGCCATATTCACGGTATACTTAGGGGCAAGTTGATTGTTTAAACGATTAACTTGGCTGATATTAATGCTGTGGATTTAAGAAGTTTTTGTTTTTTAAAATTAGTTTGATTGCTTTAATATTATTTGGTGTTATAGTTTTTTGAGTCCATGGATATCCGTCAGGTGTGTGAACAAGAACTGCATTCATAACATCATCATCGATACTGAAAGTGTAATTATCAGGCATGCCGTAGTATTGCCCATTCGCGGTGTGGTTTAGTCCAAGTGAGTGACCCAATTCATGTCTCATAGTGATAAACAACATATTGGTTTTATAGTTTGGATCGCTTGGATTTAATGCAAAATTAGCTAATGATGAATCTATCCCTGTGTTACCGTTAGAGGTTGCACTGCCGCTTCCGGCTGGATTTGGTGAGACAACCAGACTAACTTTGTTATCTGCAGAAGCCTTGACTAGAACAGGTTCACTTAAAGATAACGCATCATTCCAACTATCAGCCGCGTGGTCTAAATTATCATTAAACGATTGTAGGGCAGCTTCAGGATTATTAAAATTATTAAAATCGTCCAACGTTGCTTTAGACTGGTAAATAATTTTTCCTTGTTTATTGTACGCATTAGATATCATTTGCGAGTTTACTGGAGTGTTCGGAATGGGAAGTACACCATAAATACTGGTTGAGCCGTAATACATACCATCTTCTAGTTTTTTACCGCTACTATTTAATGCTGGATATTTATATTCTAAGTCAATGTTTAAAGCGTGTTGGTCAACCCAATACCAATCTTTGCCATCTAAACTGATTTCTACAAAGTTTGTCGTCTGACCATCTTTATCTCCTGCTTCATAAGTTACCGGCATCGTTTGTCTATTATAGACGGTTGCGCCAACAATATCACCTAAATCGACAACGTTTTTACTTTCTGCTTGACCATCGTCAATTTTTGAAAAGAAGTTATATTCGTTATTCAAAACAACATTATATCGATATGGATTTAGTGGCGTCACTGCACTAGGAATATAGGTAGAAAGTAATAAATCATTGGTATAATCAGCTATCTTTCCAGCGTGAATAATAGATTCCGATGTTTGTTTTTTTTGCCAGACAAATGTATCATCACCCATTGTTGTTGGATTAAAATTATTCAAGAATTCGGTTGAGGACCAAACATGATCACCTTCAGGTACAGTCACACTGCCTGAACCGATATTTTGCCACTTACCCGTAAATACGCTAGTTGCCGATATTTCAGGTAATTTCATTTCAGGTTTTAACCGGGATTTTTTGCCAACTTTCAACAGGTTAACTGATTTTGAATTGGCAAACATTGCATCAGTTTGAGTAGCATTTGAGATTGAGAATGAAGAAATATCAAGTTTATCTAGATTTTTAAGGTTGCTAAACATACTTTTTAAATTAGTTGTTTTTGAAGTATCAAATGATGAAACATTGAGATCTTTAACCGCAGATCCTAGAAACATATACTGCATAGTACTAACTTTGCTTGTATCAAAATTGGATAGGTCGAGTGTATCTAATTTAGTAGTTGCATCGAACATACCAGCCATACTAGTCACATTGCTAGTATTAAATGATGAAACATCGATGTTGGGTACAGTCACGCCGTAAAACATAAATTCCATGGTTGTAACTTTGCTTGTATCAAAATTAGATAGGTTGAGTTGCTTGATAGTACTAGATCCGTCAAACATACCGTACATTGTTGTTACATTACTAGTATTAAAATTAGAAACATCTAAATCAGTAATTCCCGTTCTAGCAAACATATAACCCATATTGTTAATCTTACTGGTGTCAAACCCAGATAGATCAATAGTAGTTAGGGCTTTGTTGTCTAAGAACATACAATAGGCAGTGCCTGAATAGTCAATTTTACCCATACCCACAATACTCTGTAGATTAGGTAAATCAGCAAATGCTCTTGGCATACCTTTAATCACCGTTTTTTTCGTTATTTCAATACTTTTAACGGTTGATGGATCAACACCTGATTGTTTCAATGTTGCGGACAACGACAATTGTGTACTACCAATGTCACCTCCTGCAAGAATGAGTTCACCATCGTTGGCTAGGGTCCATGTGATGTTTCCCCACTGTCCCGAGGCTCCCTTAATGGATGCAGCCAACACAGGTTTTAATGATTGGTGTTCTGAAGTCAAGACTCCACCAGTGCTAATTCCGACGCTAAATAGTAATGCTGCTGTACATAGAGTTTTTTTATACCTTGTAGATTTCGATGGCATTGATAATACACTTCCTTTAATTGATATTGTGAATAATTTCATAAATCAATATAGCATGAAATAGTTTGCTCCAGCAAGTGTAAGCCCTTAATATTGAAGGAAAAATAGAAGATTATTACCAGGATAAACTGATGATTGGTGACGAATTTATAGCCATTGATGAGATCTATGCAATAAGTATTGATACACACAAAAAGACTGCAATCTAAGATGATTGCAGTCTTTTTAAGTACTGAGAGATACAATTTAAGCGAGTTTCAAAATTTTAAAGTATAAACGATAAACATTCAGTTAGACTTACCAATTCATGTCATATTCAAAAATCGGGTTTTCTTAGTAAACAACACAGAAATTAAAAACCATTATAGAATAAGAATATTCTTCAAGAAAGGAGTGTTTTTTAAAATGATAATAGTATTTTTGATCAGAGAATATATTGCGTGGTTTATACTAATCGTCCCTTTTTTAACTTGGATACTTGCAGGTTACGTGTTCGCGTTGGACTTCCCAAAAAAAATTATTAATTTCTTTACAAGAGTGATGGCATTTATAATGTCAGTATCTTTTGTGTTATATCTGATTGTTCGGTACATGTAGTCTTGAATGGAAAATAGCAGATTATTACCAGGATAAGTTGTTAATGGGTAGTGGTTTCATATCCATTAATGAGATCTATACAATTAGCTTGATGAAATAACAAACTAGCATTAATCTAATAAATGCCAAGAATATGCTAGGTTTTGTAACCGAGTATCTATTTCAATATATTGGTTATACTTTTTTACTATTTCAGTAAATTCTTTGGCATCAGTTATATGAATGTTATTATCATTCGTTAGACCTCGACCGTATGCAACAATTTCATATTGAACCAAAGTATCTTGAACGTTCTCAAAAGTAAATTTTTTACCATCAAAGGCAACTCTAACTAAATCAGAAAGCATTTTTTTCGTGCCATCTTTCAAATTTAATGGTACCTCTATTGGTGTATCGCCTTTAGGAACAGTAAAAATCGGAGAGAATCGTAACCAAATCTGCAGACAATCAAGCCATTCCCCGCGTTCTTCATAGTAAAAAGGCTTAGTAAGTGCTAATTTATCGTACTCTAATTGGTATTTCATATCTATCGCTCGCTTTCGTCGTTTATATTATTTATTTAACTGTTATCAATAGTACTGTAACCAGTTTGGTAATCAATTGTGACGTTATCCTGGACATTTTGAATATAGACGTTGAAGTTAATGGTCTTATCTTCGACAGATTGTCCCTGCATTTGTACACCTCTAGCGACTAACTCATTAGCTTTAAAAACAGGTGTCACACGATATCGAACATGATGTTTAGTTGTTTTGATATACTGTGCCACTTCATTTTCAAATTTAGTCATCATAGGGGTATTTAGTGAACGGGTGCCGGTCATTAAGTTTTTAGGATTGTTATTCTCACCGGTTAATTGGTAACCAATTAAATGACAACGATCATACAGCCATCCAGAATCTGACTTTTCACCAATATTTTTATTGTGAAACCCGGTAGGCTGCCAAGTTAGCGGTTCACGCTTCTTATGGGGCATCAAATCGCTACCTAACATGGCATCGGCTTGCCCCACTCTGTTTAAGCCATCTAAATCTGAAAAGTGTTGCCAACTACCTTGGCTTAGTGATAAATCTGATTCGGTGAACTCGGCGTGATTATTTTTGATTTTAAGAATCTGTGACGGTAGTGTTTGATCTGTTAAGGCTTTGGAAGAATCAATAGCCGGTTTAAAGTACAATTTGAAATTTGAACTGTTGAGGTAATTTGTTACAAACTTCTCACCTTTAATGCCGAAGGGAACCCCAAATAATAGGATTGCGACTAAGATTATAATTCCGACAGTTGTTTTAATTTTTTTAATCATTTTTAAGGGCCCCATTCTTTGTTTCAGTGACTAAAAAACCGTAAAATTCACGGCCTTTATAACGTTGCTTGGCTAATTTACCACTCATCATGCGGGTTCCTTTTTTCCCAGGATATTTAATGACAAGCTCTTGTCCGGCTAATAGCCGTTTTGCCTCGTCTTCAGAGAACGTATAACGCCCCCATTGTTTGGCGAATTCAATTTTTTGCTGGTTAAATTGGCCACTATATTTTTCTTTGGCTTTTGGCAGCGCCAAACTAGCTTTAGCTGTCCCAAACGTAGTGCCTAACGCCCGCGCATTTTTAATAATGATTGGTAAATCGTGGTTAATAACAGTATCTGCTGAACCAATCAATTGCTTTGATGACATTTTAAACTGCCCCACGTTTTCCATGCTGGTATTTAGGGTCTTAGTAACATCAACGGCACCAATCCAGGTCTCTTTGTTGATCAGCGCTGTCAGCTTCCCAATTTCGGTTAAATCATAAGCACCACGTTTCTCGACTAACATTGCATTTTCACCCTTGGTGATTTCGGCCAACGTACTTGTTCTAGTTGATCCTTGACCCACATTATTTTTCTCCAAAAATTTAATAAGCCATTTCATTGTTGGTTTAGTAGGTTTTGAATTAGCCCCTTCAAACAAGAAAGGTTCAGCACTTTTGGCAATTCTTGTAGTAGGAAGCGTTTCCGTGTCATCGTCACCATCAGCGAAGATCGCCTTGTAGTTGCGCTTAATGGGGATATTAATCGTTGCTAGAAATGACGGGTATGTTGCCAGACTGGCTTTAACAGATTGGTATTCATAATCTTCTGCCAAGATTGCTAAATAGTTTTTGGCCAACATGACATAAATTGACTGCGCGGACTTTCCAAATTGATCTAAGCTATTTAATGAACTTGGTACTTTTAGTCCCGGTCTATTAGCCCCATGAGCGGCGTCTTTGGTAATATGTGTTTTTCGAGGTGCCCTGTGGGTTAATAGTGAGTCTTCAATATTAACTAACATAGCGATTTGATCAACAATTGGTAATAAATCATTAAACTGTTCTAAGGTAACTTTTTTATCTTCAGTACGGGGATAAGAGACGTATTCAGCCTCATACATTTTTTGATAAGTGCTCAAAACCTCGTCTGCGGAAAATCCAGCCGGTGCTAAATTGGCTGCCAATGAAGCCAAGTCGAGTAGTTTTCCAGGAGATTGGGTTTTCTTCTGTTGTTCCATAATCTTTATGTCAGACGGTTGGTAATTTTGTAAGTCATTAGTCCCTTGTAACTTATCTGAAAACCGAATTATTCCGATTTGATCGTTATTGGCTTTTCTTGAAAATGTATTACCAAACTGATCTTTGAACTTCACTTCATAGTAAGGAAGTCTTTTATAATGCTTGATAGCTTCTAATTGTTCAAAAATATGACGAACAATGACCGATTTAAGGCGTCCTTGGCGGATCACTTTTACGTTATAGCCCGCATTTCGAACAGCACTTGTTGAAGCTCTTGTAAGTTGCATTGATAGAAAATCCCATTTACTGCGGGCATCAGCTTTTAAATAATGACCATCTTTGGTTTGATCAGGGATTTCTACAAGCGATTTAAAAGCCTTTTGAAGACTCTTGATGGACTCATCTTCGAAAAACGCTCTTAAAACGCGCCTCTCAAACCCAATGGCATTGATAATTTCCCAACCAATCAATTCTCCTTCACCTGAAGGATCATTATCAGTCGCAATCACAATCGCATTAGCCTCTTTTGCGGCTGTTTTGAACTGTTTAATAATTGAACCAGCATTTTTATTGGCTTTATTAAGTCGACGGCCCCAATTCATTTGACTAGAATCCCAAGGGAGATTTTCTAACGACCATGATTTAAATTTTTCGATTTGATTAACGGGCACCATCTCATGTGGTTCCTTGAATTCAATAATATGTCCTTGAGAACACAATATTTTGTACGAATGGCCGTCAAAGTTTCCGGCCATACCACCTAATGCGCTGGCAATCTTTTTTCCAGCCGAAGGTTTTTCGGCAATAATTAAATAATCAATCATATTAAAACTCCTCGTAATTTAGTGTATTTTTTTAGAAAAATAGGTTATTATTGGACGATAAAAAAGGCTATAAACATGATGTTATCAATGTTTATAGCCCTTTTCTATGATATAATAGTTGTAAGCAGAAAGTTAGTGACGGTTGGCAAAACTTAATGTTAGGTGGTGGTGCTTATGCAGTATTTTGCGGGGTACCCAAAATCTACAGGAAGGAGTAGCCTTGTTGTTTTTAGGAACTATCCTGGTGATCATTAGTGGCATAACGGCAATTATCTTATCAGTTGAAAAACTGGTAAAAGCCGTTACCAAGCTAATAGTTACTTGGAAAAACCTTATTAAAGCAATAAAAAAAAGCCGTCCTTAAAATACTTCTGGCAAAGTAGGACGTCTTTTTGTTTGAAATAAGCCAGCCGTCTTTAGCGGTCTGCGTGGGAGCTATGTTGACGCATAGCTCCTTTTTCTATGCCTTAATTATAACACCGCTTTTTTTAACTTGCAATTTTAAGCTGATTTAATCATGTACAATCCGTTTAGAGATTGTACACTAAACAAGCTATTAGTAGTCACGTTCAAATTGTTGCTTTGAATATTGTTGAATAGCTTGTTTCTTCTTGTCTCTTTTTAGCTTATTTGATTCAGGGTGGACTTCTTCACATTCTTCAATGGTAATTCGGTTAGGATCGAAGACGATATACACTTCATCATCTAATCTAGTTTGGTTTTGGGCCACGGCATGGGTATAGTTACCAACATCATCAAAGGCGTTAACGACTGTCGTGTTATCACCACTTGTATTGACTAAATCATTAAATAGGTCGATATCATTTTCATTGTCATTCAGTAATTCGATTGCCTCGGCTTTTACGTCTTCATATCCGGAATAGTCAACATCACCATAGTTTGACAAAAAGTCGGTTGAATTGGTTTCGAGATAATCAACAATTTCTGATAGTTCTTTTTCAGAGACGGTCCGTTCTTCGAGTGATAAAGCACGATCCAACTGTGGTTGAACGGTATACAAGTAGCCTTTGTCGATATGTGCTTTGTTTTCAGAATACATTTCGGCTAACTCTCTATTGGGAGAAAGATAGACACCAGCGCCTTGTTCTTTGCCGTTTTTACCTAAGTTATCGAGTGAAAAGGTGTTAAATTTTTGATCCGATCCGTGATAAAGCTTCATTATAAAATCCTCCTAAAAAAGCCCTAACTTCTCAGCTAGGGCTATCTTTCAATATTTTGTTGTTTTAAACCTTGTTGCAACGTCATTTGTTGATTATGCTGCTTTAATTGATCGTTATAGTCTTTACAATCAGCTTGCTGACATAGCTCATCTTTAAACGTAATGTCGCGCTTATCATATTGACAGATAAACTCTAATTTTGAGATTTTATCGTAAAAATTATGCCCCGCTTCATCGTTATCAACACAAATGGAGACGGAATCAGGGGCTTGCTTTTGTTGTGTGATATTTTGCAGCAAGTAGTGATAAACGGTATTTTGTTTCAAACCTTCCATCGAGATTAACTGCGTATCTTTTAATTTAGGGTGTAGATCCCGATAAGACATTAAATCAATACTAGATTCAAAGAACTTTAAATTCTTTGGCTTACCAATCGTATGTGAGACACCAAAATTGGTTGTTGAATTTTTTTGAATCATTTTCCGAGTCCCACGTTTGCCGTACTTTTCATGATCAATTGTGGTTCCTTGTTCAGAAGCACCTACAATGTGATTGTCTTGGTCAAACCACTTAAAGACGGCATTATGAAACTTATCTTCAACCAGGACACCAGCGGCGCTGAGTTCACGAATTGTCCGATTACTGATACCACGTTGTTCATGTAAATACTTTCTAACACGGATAAGACCAGGGACTTCTTTGTTTTGATATTCGTAAGGTTCATTAACATATTTAACATCCGGTTGTTTCAGATATTTTGAATCCTCATCTAACAGTAGACTTACTGCTTGCTTGAAGTCCTTTTTATTTAAAATGACGTCTTGAACAAAATTAATTGGACCGCCGGATTTTTGTTCCGAGTTCCAATAAAATGAATTACGTTTGCGATCAACGACTAATGAGTCGTGTTCAGCGTGTCTAAAGTAGCGATTACCATCAGAGACTAGTGGCAGATTATTTTGGGCACAGAAATCGACAATATCGACCTCAGCCGCCTTTTGAATTTGCTCATCAGTAAATACCTTCATTAACTTCACCTCGTTTCTAAAGATTGGTTTGGTACCAATAGGTGCGCCCTGGTGGCGAACGAGAGCACAAAAAAACAAACCTCAAAAGAAGTTTGTTGGTATGGTTATTCATATAATCTCAGTCCTTTAGTTAGGAAAATTTGACTGAACGCGTAGATACTCACTTCTGGCATCTGAATCGACAATAAACTTACTAAAATCAGTCCGTAGTTCAGCTAAATCAAGTTTGGCGTTTGGGGAATCAAATTGTAACGTATTAACATCACGTCCAGGGTCAAAGCCATACTTTTTTAAGAATTGATAGGCGTACGGCATCGTATTCTTCCCTTTGTTGAAGATTGGGTAGGGTCTAATCTTGCGACCTTTTAAATTCCTTCGATGTAACGGCCTCAAGACGCACATTTCACCTTCAAGCATTTGACTAAGTCGCTCATAAGTTAATATCCGTTCGCTTTCAGCAGACGCGTGTTGTGTCTTGTTTAGTTTGCTTGATGATAAATCAACGTTAATGCCTTCGACGGTCCGACTGCCCACGTTTTTACTAAATTCTTCAATTGTTGCATCATCAGTTGTAAAGATTAGAATCCGGGTCTGACAGTTCTGTTTAATCGTTTCACCAGCTTCTTTACCATATTTGTTGTAGATTTGAGAGTAGGCTTGGACAAATAAATGCCACAACATATTACGACCATTGGTAACGGTTAGGATCTGATCCATATTGGCAATAGCCGGCAGATTACCAAATTCGTCAAGCACGTAATGGATACGGCGGTAACATTTATTGCCGATTGTACGGGAACATTGATAACTTAGTTCAGTGTATAACTGGCTAATGAAAATTGAAGCTAAGACATGGTTTGAAGGATCATAATCCGGAAGCATTAGGAATAGCGCTATTGGCCGTTCAGAGTATTCAACTTCAATTTTTTCAATGTTGAATTCACTATCAAGCACTTTTAAATCAACGTGATAATGCTTGGGTTTGTTTTGAATGGTTAGTTGATAAACAGTCTTTGTTTCATTTGGGGCGATAATTTGAAGGATATCTTTATCATGCAGTTTAAAGTCATGATTAACTTCAATAAAGCCATTAGCCCCAACTGCGGCATTAATTGTGCCAATCAATTCGCCAGTTTCCCCATTAATAAACTTTAATAGTAGTGTCTGATTAATTAAATCACCAGATACTTTGAAATCAATATACTTTTGAAAGCCAACTGATTTTAAATCAATACTACTGCGCGACGTCATTTTCGCAATGCTGGGCATTGTAAAAGGCGTTAGTTTTTCAGCAACGGTTGCTAAGATTGACCCTTTGGCTTTTTCGCCAGAAAAGTTGGCCCCAGCGTATTGTTTGGCGGCCAAATCATTCGCTGGCAATGACTTAAAGTATTCATCAAGCGCGTTTACTTCATTAAAAGGATTGTCCGGATCTTTTACATATTTGACTTGTGCTACTGAAGTTAATAATTCAGCAACGTTGTTCATGGTCACTTTTTCCCATTCACCACTAGATTCGGCGTCTTTCAATAGGGTTAGAATTAACGCATTGACGACTTTCGCGGCTGAAGTGTTAAAGAAACTATTTTCACCGGCTTTAGGATCGTTATAGAGCGTAAACGTTAATGTATTAATTAACTGAAGTGCGTATTCTGTATTACCCTGTCGATAGTATTTTTTTATTAGGCCTAGCGGATCATCTCCCATACCACGGATTGGATTAATTAAGTTATAAGCATAAACATCGTAACCTCGGGCCATTAATGGTTTTTGTGCCGCGGCGTAGAGTTCACCTTTAGGATCACCAACCACTAAAGAACATTGCTTTTCAGCCCGACTGATATTTTCCAACATGGCTAGCACTGTTGTTTGTCCTTTACCAGATCGTGACGTCCCAACCACACATGAATTGAAGGTGCCATCTTCAATAAAATATGTGCCCGTACCAGAAGTAAGCTGGGTTAGTGCCCGTTCACAATGACTAACTGGAACACCGCCATAACCAGAAAAAGGCATACCAGCGTCCGGTATACCTTTGAATTGTGATTCAATTTCTTTATTTGTGGCCAAACGACTATCACCTTTTTGACCATAGGTAATTTTCTTAGTCTTAAAAATGAGTTCGATCATCACAACAACGGCTATAATAAGCGCCGTAATCGCAACTAAACCGATCAGCCAATTAGGAAGACTAATTTTTTCCAGAGTAAAACCTGAAAATAGTTTTTTTAAAACAATCGGTTGATCTCTAAAGACATTTATATAGATATTTTTAAAAAGAATTACTACCCCATTAATGACATATGAAATTAAAAAAAAGATCGGGAGCGAAATTAGAATTGTGCTCCCGATCTTTTTACTTAGCGACATTGATGGCGGTTTAATTAAGTCTTCACCATCAATATCATAATTGTGTGCTAATTTGTTATGACGTAGATTGGTTGATCTTTTTAATTTTGGTAAGCTGAAGTTAACTGATTTCCTTTTTCTAAGTGTTTTCTTGCGCATTTAAATCCTCTCTTTCTCAAAAATATACTAATATGAACCCTGATAAGTCTGTCCTGCTTGTTGCATTCGTTGATAAACTAATTGATTTTGATAATCCAAATCAGAACTATTTGCTGCTCTTTTCAAATGCCCTAGTAATTTATAATGAGTGACTTGGTCATTATATTTTAAGCGCCCTTTATTGAATGACTGTTTAAATTCATCTTGTTTTTCAGCATATACTTCTTGTGTTTTTTGTTGAAAGGTATCATAGTTTTTCATTTCCTTTAAGAGAGAGTTCCCTAAACGCTTCCGCATATCTACTAATTTATTTGCTTCATAGTCTTTATGTTCGCGATCAGAATTACCATAAACTGATTTTTTAAACTCACTCTCTTTTTTTACTAAGCGATTATACTCGCTGTAATTTGGATTATTTTTAACCAAGTTATCTGACAACTTATCAAGTAATTGACGACTCTTATCATTTATTTGGTTAGCTGCCGATTGCGTTTTGGTCCCATAATGCCATTCATTTCGATTTTTAGGTAAAGTTTTGTACAGTTTATCAATTAAATTTAGATTATCTTTAGTCGTACTTTTTAATAAATCAGTTTTAATATCAACTACTAATTGGTTTCTTAATGTTGATATTTGCTTTAACTGTTCGCTACGATCGAGTAAATCATTGGCGAATGCAGTCTTCATTTTATCTAACGTTAATTGGCGCCGACTACCTTTAGGTTCTAGGTAACGCTTGCCATCGCGATTAACTTCAACAATCTTACGTGTGTTTTGAGATTCAATGGTCGCAAAGTGTATATGCACGTGCTTTGTGTTGCGATGAATACTTGCGAACCAATAACCGGTCTCTTTTAATTTTTCTTGTTCAAATAAGGTATCCATCATTTTAACCGCTGCAATCTTTAATCGCGATTCATCAAGATTGTTTTTTCCGTCTAGTAAATTATTTTTCTTCAAAAACTTATTATCAAAACTAATGACATCTTGATAAAGGATTGAACCATTTTTTTGTGCCGTGACAAATTTGTCTTTCACATCGTCAAGATCACTTGTATCAACAAAAGAACTGTCCTTTGAAAAAACGCCGTTTAAAACTTTGTCTGAGGTATCAGAATTATTTTGCGGAGTACTGAACTTCTGCATAGCTTTTTTGATTAATGATTGCTCAGTAGCTTCAGCTTTGGTTAACCTTTGTTTCTGATCTAGTGCATAATTTCGGGCCATATAACTTACCATTTTGGTGAAATCACGATTATTCATATTATCAAAATCAAAGCTGTTACTTAGAATGTCACTTGCTTCTTGTTGTCGTTGATCACTTGATTTTATTTTTTGAAGTGCGTTATCAGAATTTAACTCTGATTGTTCGAATAAGGTTTGACGACCTATTTTCATTAAATCAAGTTCATTTTTTTCTGAAGTCGTGAGCTTTTCTTTTTCCAAAATGGCTTTCTCGCGAGTGAGATAATCAACATATTTTGTAAAATCTTCTGAGTTGGGCATTGTAAATTTTGAGGTTAAGATTATTCCTGGACTACTCATCTTAGTTACTCAACCCATTGATTAGTTGGTTTTGAAGCTACTTTATCAGCACGTTGGCTTGTTTGTTTTTGAATTCTATCTGATACATTGTTTTGCGCCTCTTGAATTTCAGAAGCTGTCTTATCGGACTTAATTAATTCTAAAATCGTTGAAACATCTTTGCCAATGGCATTCAGTTTGCCATTATTTGTACCAGCATCTAATTGATATAAAATCTCTCTGATTGCTTCTGAAATATTGTTGACAGTGTGCGACTTTTCAATGTACTCTTCTAAAAATAAGCGGTTAGGTTCTGACAATCTAATGTGTAGTTCAGTAGAACTAACGGTACTAACTCTACTTTTCATTTGGACTACCTCCAATCAAAATCGAAATTAATTCATTATTTGATTCATTGAACTCACTAAACTTATCAGTTAATTCTTTAATTGTTTTATCAAAAATATCTTTTTTATACTGATTAAAATCAGCGTATAAGCCTTCATTAATTAGTTTGGTGACATATTCTTCTTTTGTAATTTTGATACCTTGCTTTTTCATTTCTGAAATATTTTTATCAATTAAATTTGATGTTTTTAAATCTATATTGCGAATTGTTAATTTCATTTTCTAAGCTCCTTTCTAATAAATAGGTAAAAAAGATATCCCTCTGCTGGGATATCCCTTCTTAGGGATATTATCTCAGCCCTTGGTATCACTGAAATCCCTGTAGAGGGATATATCCCTCTACAGGGATTTTGATAGCTATTTTTGCCGGCACTTAAATCTCTTAGAAACCCAGTAGGCACAGCCTACTCCGCAATCGCTAAAGCGATTTGCCGGCAGGTTTCCTTATGCTCTTTATTTGAGAAGCTACTTTTGGGGCAAATCGTCCGTTAAATCAATAATTTTATCTTTCCAGTCTTTGCGTTTTTGTTGTACTGTTTTAATATCTCCATTTAAATCAAATACTTTTTGCTTGTATGAATCAATATTTTTCATATGATCCTGACGTTCATCTTCAGTGTCATATTGGAGCTGTGCTTTAATTTTTTTGATCATTGATAAATTTGAACGCTTCTCTTTATTTAAATTATTTTCGACAACTTTTGAACGCTTAATATAAGTGTTGATATTTTCAATTTCATTTTTGAGATAAACTTGCTTGTTTTGCTGGTTTGAAAAATCAATGGTGTGCTGTTTAAAATCATTTTGTAAAACATAATGCGAAGCCTCTTGTGTTTCATCTGAATCACCATCTTGATTAACCGAGATTGAAACCTTAGCGATTTTAAAATTAGTAGGCACTTTTTTCGCCTTAACAATCACTAGATCGTCGCCGTACTTTGTTATTTCTGTTTTATATTTATAGCCAGCAATACTTTTAATTGTGACTTTAAAATTAGATTGTGTTAATAATGCTAAGGTATTGCTGGTCCCTAATTGCGATAATGTATCTACTGTATCCGCCTTTTTAGCATCATCAGTATTACCAATATCGTGAATTGCATAGATCAATTTCATATCGCCATTTTTAGGATTGTATTCCCTATCAATCTGTTTAACCGTCATAACACTGCCTAATGTTAAATTATTAGTCGTCTTATACTGACTAGTCTTATTAGTAAAGACCTTGGGAATTGCAATACATAAAAACGCAAAAAAAATAAAACCAAAAACGGTTTTTAGAAAATTTTTTCTCATTATATATCCTCCGTGGCACATGATTTAGTCATCATTGGCCGTGTTCTGCATATCGTATTGTGCTTTCGTGATAACTGTCTTATCTTTTTGTACACCCAATTGAATAACTAGTCGTGTTTTTAATTTTTGTTCACCAATCGAATAGTTATAGACGACATAATATTCATGTGAATCTTGGTCAGTGTTCTTGTAAATTTTAGTAGACTCAATTGTTTTTTTACTTTGTTGCCCTGGGTTATCATACTTTTCATTAACATTTTCTGGTGCAATCTGTTGGATAACGTTTAAGGTTGCGAGGTCTTTTAAATCACTTCGCATTTGTTTTGCCCCACGATTGCTGATGATAACATTGATAAATTCATTAATTACTGTCGAAGAATCTTTATCAATATTTTGATCAGCAGACTGCGTTGTATTGTTTTCAGCGCCATTAATTTTAGTTTTTAGTGAATCAATTTGATCTTGCTTAGCAAGTAGTGCAACTTTATTTTCTTTTTTTTGCTTTGTAGCTCTCTGTTTTTCAATAGCAATCTTATTTGTAAAGTCACTTTTTGAAAGCGTATAGCCTACCCCACTGAAGGCAGCTATTACGATTGCTACAACTGAGATTAAGATTAAAATTGTGTTTGCTTTTGAATTCTTAGAATTATTGGTCATGTTAAACCCTCCATTTGATATCAAAAAAGCAATAACTCTTATAAAGAATTATTGCTTTTATTTATAAATATTTATCTTTCAAATCCATTGTCATGAGATCTTTGGTTATTTTTTTGACGATATTTAGCTATCTCTACTTTTAATTTACTATTTTCTCGATTAAGTTCATGCACCTTAGTCTCTAAAATTCTTTTATCATTGAGTAGCTGTTGGTTATCGTCCTGTGTCCGTTGCATAATCTCATTAAACGCCGCTATTTCTGACAGGGCAGCATCAACTTTAGTTTGTTCATATGTTAGGCCATTTAACCTGGCGTTTTTCTCTTTACGTTCATTAAATAGAATCGTTAACTCACTTTGGATAATACCTTGATGATGATTGAGATTGTCTGTATCACTTTTGACGCTCTTTGTTACATCCAAAATATCAATGTGATCACGGTGTAAATCTTTATTTAAATCAACGTGATCTCTTCTTAAATTCTTTGTATCTTTAGATGCCGCATACAAAATACCAAATAGTGTTAATACTGAAACTATAATAGCTCCCCAGTCCATAAGCAATTTTATCTCCATATGTTTACCCCCATTATAATAGAATTTAAAATGATAATCACTAAAGATTAGGACGGACTGCAAAGTTTGGTTCGTTACCATCGTGATAGATTCTAATATGACACACGTCACCTGGTTGTGGTTCTTCAATGACCTTACCGTCGCCCATATAAAAAGCAACGTGGTGGCTGGCACCTTTAGCGCCCCAGAATAACATATCACCGGGTTGTAATTCATTTAGCGAAACTGGTGTACCTTGAGATTCGAGCGTGACAGTAAACATGGGGTATGGTTTACCAGTTACTTTAGTAAGAACTAATCCGACTAAACCGGAACAATCTAATCCAGTAGCGGGATCATGACCACCCCAGACGTATGGAATGCCAAGATATTTTTGAGCCTCATCAATAATTTTATTACCTGTGACTGTACCGCCACCGTTGCCCTTTTTTAAGAATTGTCCGACTAAGAGATCATAGAAAAAATTACCGCCGTTTAAATACAAATAACCCCCATTGTAAGGAATTGCGACTGGATTTGGATAACTATACGTTGTTCCACTAGAATTTCCGAGTGCTGGTGCAACAACTGTTTTAGAATAAACATCTGCGGTTTTAGTTGTCGAATGTGTCAGTCCTTGCTTAGCTAACCACTGTAAATATCCCGAGCCAAAGTTATAGCCTAATAAAACACCACTCATATCAATTCCAAGCGATTTAGCAGTTTTTTGAGAATTATGCAGCGCCATGACGCCGTAGTGAATACTTTCTTCGGGACTAAAAAAGCCAGGAGCATGTCCCTGACTTTCTGAAGATTGCATCACGTCACTACCTTCACCGCGTGTTTCAACAGACATAATTGCTAAAATGTAAGGTACCAAATCAGGGCACCCTTGCGCATTACATTCTTTTACCACCAGATCTTGATAACCTTTTACTTTTGCAGGTAGATCTTTATTCGTAACCGGGCCACTAACAACATCACCACCACTACCAGCTTCATCATAATCATAAGATGAAGAGGTTCCACCCAACATTATGACTAACATTACTAATCCAAAGATAATAATCGAAGGGATCAAACAGCCTCCTGCCTTAGTTAACCGTTTAATCCACTTCAAAAATTTCAGCTTTTTTATAAGCTCTTCCATTTTTTTGTTTGGCGAGTTCTGATCCATATGATCAACGCCCCCCTTCAAAACGAACTAATTGCTCTTTAGAAGGTTTAAATTGAACATTGTATGTTTGATTAGCACCGAAGTTACAGACGGCCTGGCCGACTTTTAATTGGGGTAGTAGTTCATATTCAGAAGACGTTATCGCGTCCCCTAATAGTCTTTTAACGGCCGGAATAGTAGCTGAATCAGTTCGCATTAAGAATTTATACGTCGTATATTGGAAAACAGATTTAATCGCAGTTTCCTCTTTCGAGCTTGCATTTTCAGGTACCATTTCTTCCGGCGACTGCGTTGCGAACCATACGCCAGCTAAAAACTTCCGCATTTCACGTTCAAATCGGGTGATGTAATTAACCGCAAAGATATTATCTGTGTTGATGATATTATGGCATTCATCAAGAAAAACGATACATTTACGGCTAGAATCACCTTCATAATATTTCATTTTAATACCATTTTGTAACGCGTGATTCCAAGTTAATGATAGTGCTGTATAAATTTGGCAACGAAAAATCTCTTGTGATTGTGATTTTAAATCACCGGTACTAAAGTAAACTAGTTGTTGATCGGATAGATTTTTAATTGTTGAGTGACCATCAAAGACTTTACCATAGTTTGTAATGATATCTTTAATCGAGATTGTTATCTGTTCTAAAATTCTTTTTCTAACCGGTGTCACATTATCAGGTAGTTTGACTTTAAGTAAATAATTATAGAAATCTGTCATGATCGGATAAGTATCATTATCTAAGTCGGTAATTTTGAAGTTTGGATCCCGATCAAAATCCTTAGGAACAAGTCCAATTTGAATATAGAAATTCCGCAGGTACAAACGCAATTCTTGGATTTGGGCGTTATCAAAATCTGGATTTAAAAATCTAAACTGATCAGATACTTTTGATAAATGCTGCATGAATGATTGTGCCTGGTCAACAACAAAAGCATTGTTTTGTTTCTTAATAATTGTTCCCAAAACTTCTAGCGGGTTGATCATACCATCAGAACCATCAAGAGAAATATAAGCGCCATTCTTTTCTTTTACGAGTCGCTTAAAGTCTCCCGCGATATCAATACCCCGGACCATATTGCCAGAACCAACCATGGCCTCAAGCATCATCTTTAAGGTATTTGATTTACCAGCGCCCATTGTCCCAAGGATCGCACCATTGTATGAAAGCCTTTGTTTGTTTTTAAAGAATAGATCAAAAATAAATGACCCACCTGTATGAGTTTCTCCAAAGGGATAGCCATCAGGATCAACCAAACTTTGGTGATGGAAAGGAATGCCGCCGCCAATATTTAAAGAACTGATTGAGAATGGCTCACGATTGTTTAATAGCTTATTCTGTTCGGTAAGTGACATAAATAGTGAATCAAATTCTAATCGCGGTTCAAACAAGAAAACAGTTCCCTTATAACCGCTTGCCATTAAGTCGTTTCTAAAGTCAGTGACACGTTCTTCTAGCAGTTTTTGTGTTGGGGCGTAGATAAAAACTCGGACACGCATTTTTTTAGGAATCTCGCCGCCGTTTTGTAAATTCTTTACGTAGCCCAGAATAGCTTGAATATCTTGCGCCGCTTTAAACTGATCCGTTTGATGATTAGCATTTATTTGTTGATCGGCCAATTCATCTAGTGAGCGGTCTAGATTTTTTACCAGCTCTGATTTACTATCTGATTGTGTATCAACGGTACCGATACAATAGGGTCTAACTAGGATACTACCTAACCACAAAAAATTGGGGTTAGGGGAATATTCAGTAAGTTCAACACACTGAAAATAGCCATCGGAGGTCTCTGCGAAACGTTCCTCAAACTTAATCCCCCCTTGTGGTTGAATTTCCTTAATCCAATCTAAGTCATACCCTAGCTTTTTTAAATTCACTAATTCTTTTCGACTAAATTTGTTATGCGTGTCAACATCAACTTGGCCATCAAATTTTGCAAATTTTGTTACTTTCTTAAAAACGTCTAAAACGCCCATATTTATAAAACCTCACTTCTTATTTAGTTTTTCATTCTTGAATATCAAAATATAATTTGGAAAAGCAAAAAAAGTGTTGCACCAAATGATTTAGGCGCAACACTTTTTGCTTACTGCATTTCAGATAAAAATGATTTACTTTTCCTTTCAAAATAAACGCTGCGAACTAGGCTATGTTCAAATTCACTATTCTGCTACAATAGTAGTTGGCACCTCGCCCCAAAAGGGGGTGTTCAATATGTTTCAAAACATCTTTACTTTGCTTATCGCCCCTGTAGTTACAGGTATAGCAATCTCGTTATTCGATCATTGGTTAGATGGTCGAGGCCGTAAGTAGTGAGGTGCCACTAACCCACACGCTTATATCGCAGAGCGCAAAAAAAGAGCCAATCCTTTCGTCGCAGTCAGGATTGGCTCTTTGTGTTCAATATGCTAAACATCTTTACTTTATCGCTAAATAAACCATAACACGTCTTTCATTAATTCGCAACGTATTCGCTTATCTAATAGATCCGCTATAGATACTTTGCGGCTAATTCTTTCGCAATACTTTTTTAGTTTACTGTCTTTCAGATGATTGATCTTTTAAATACTTATATCCAGCTTGATTATCACCAATATCGATACCTTGAATTCCATTTTTATAAGTCCAATCGAGTATCTTATCACTATTATCGGTTCGATAATAGTCACTAATTAACTCGTTCCAATGCCCCCACTTATTTAGCGGAATGTTAATCAACCCAGTACCGTTATCTATCATTAATTTGTTAGCGGCAAGTGTTGCGGTTCGCTTATTACCGTCCCAAAATAATTGGCTTCGCATGTTATGATACATCAATTTTAATGCTCTTTCGGTAGTTGAAGTATCTTTATTCATTAAATTAGTGAAATATTCTTTTTCTTGTTCTAGATTAACAATTGGTGGCACATACTCTTCGTCACTACCAATGATTACCATTCCCTGCCCTGTTCTAAATTCTCCAGGTGCTAGTGAATCTTTATCAGCAACCACAGAATTTATTTTTTGCATGAATGCTAAATCAAGGGGTTCATTAGAAGTTGTTATCAACTCCCACCCCTTCTTTATATCAACGATAGTATTAATATCGTTAATTGAAACGCCGTCCACTCCTAAACCATCAATAATCGTTTGAGTTTGCGGCAATGTAGTATTAATTCCTTCAAACCGCGCGTTAGTGTGCACTAAATTAGTGAAGTTTTGGCGGGCATATCGTCTATTCTGTTCTTTACTCATCTTATATTTATCGTTTAAGTTTGACATACAATACCCTCTTTGACGTCATTCTGTATCTTATTAACATTGTACCAAATATCTATACTTGTTTGAATCATATGGTTGAAGTATCAAACCACCTCACTCTTATGCTGAATGTCCTGAACGCCTAATCCAGATTTAGTCCCGCCAACTTGCTTATTAATAGTAGTTTACATATAATTTTCTGTTAATTCTTTGGCAACAGCTAGTAATTTTTCATCTCGATGTTCAGATCCTACCTCTTGAATTAAATCAATAAAATCATTGGCTTCTATTGGGATTGTTTTTCTAAATATGGTGCCATCACTTTCAGTATTACCTTTTCTAAACACCCAAAAGTCAATCATTTCTTGCATGCTTTCACCTTTAATATTTTGTTGATGATTACAAAATATAAATTCTAATTTAATGAATTGACCAGGTTTATTTCTAATTTGAACCAAGTCTTCAGAAAATCCTGCTGGTTCTAATACGATATCCGCACATTTATCCTGGATAGAATGAAATAAGGCACTATTTTTATAAATATACTGTCCAAACAAGGGAATTGCCGGTGAACTTTCACCTAGTATCCAAGGAATATTATTGAGCGTGGCTTGGCGATACAGCCAACCTTCATCTAACAAATAATTCTCTAACAATTGTTTCGCTAAGTTACGACTGATTTTCAATCCGGTCATTTCTTGCAACAGTTTGATTGCACAGTCAAAATAATTACGCATATTGAGCAACATTTTATTCGCTAACGGACTCTTAGAACTACGTTTGCCTGGCTTTTTTGTCCAACTAGGATTAGAAAATGGACACTCTAAATAATCAATTTCAGAATACAGCGCCAAATCGGTAACGTCGCCTTTGTTATGTCTACCGTACGGATTACTACCTGATTCAATTGTATTTTTTTGTAAACCAACAATCTGAATTGGGTTATCACATTCAGGACAGACCGCATAATAAGATACTTTATTGACCTGCTTCTTTACATAAGGTTCTTCTTTTAGTGTTTTTTCTTCAAAATTCACTTTAGTAATTTTGTAGGTTGGACTAATTCCGGTCGTTAATTTAAAAGTATCCAATTCATCACCTCATCTATTTAATAGGCATTTTTAACATCTATCCACCATTTATCTGACAATGGCGGTACGTAACCTTCTTTTTCAGCTACCCACAGACAGTTTAAAACAACAGATAAGGGTAGTGCAAATTCATGGTCACGATCTTTCATCTTGAATAATAATGCTTCACTACAATCTTGGCCTTGCGTATGATCCTCAATCTGCCACTGACCAGCTTTTAGTAGTGGGTTTGCTTGGTTTAATTCTTTTTTGGCCATATATTTTACCTCTTCTTGTTGTATATTTGTAATTCTCTTTTTTAATTTACTTTAGTATCTTGATACCGACCTTCTTTAGAACCAATTACATAAGGAACTGTATATCAAACTACTTCTTCATTCATATTTGCCATACGCTTTAAGATTGCCGTTACCTCAACCTTGTTTTGGATATCTAATCCAAACTTAGTCCCACCTACTTGCTTGATAATACGCACTAATTTAAATAATTCATCTTTTGATTTCGCAGTAATCTGAAAGTAAAATTTCAAATCCGTATTAGTTTGTTCCAGGGATTTCAAACGATCAATTACTTCAAGCGACGTCTCTCTAATTTGTAAATTTCGGTCAATATCGTTGCGCGCCGCAAGTTCATTTGTTGCTGCTTTGTTGACTTGCGTCCAATATCGAAGTGGCTCAGTAGCTTTAGCCTGGCGGCTTAACGATACTAGCTTCAATGGGTGTGAAAAGACACGGTTAATAGCGGTATAGGTATCTGCCCATTCAGCGAGTTCTCCCTCATTAAGTGAGTCTAAGTCAGTTGATTTGATTGAGAGAAACACTTGATATAGATCTTTGCTTGGTGTTTGTGGATATTCAATATTAGCTTTTCTAATAATGCCCTGTTCAGAACACTTTTTAAAGGGCAATAAATTGACAATAGAATCGTCGCCATGATTATTCAGGCTCAAAAATGATTTTCGTTGATTTGATGACGCACTAATTTCGTTCTTTTTCATGATTTAAAGCCCCCTTTTCTAATGGCCTCTAACGTGGCATCATACTGTTTTAAACGCTCTAGAGGGTAATAATGCTTACAGTCTAGCGTAAGGCCGTAAACCAGCAATTTAAGCCGTGATTCCTTAGGGTTGAAACGGCTGTTCCGAGTGATTAGGTAAATCGCAAAAATGATATTACTAATTGTAAATAAGATAGTTGGGACAATCCCCAATCTAAGCGCTGTCGCAATTTGCATACTAATAACGAATGCACCGAGTGTCACTAGAATAAGTTTTAGTGACAGTGCACCAAACATTTTAATCTGAACTTTTGCAGTACTAATGTTGTGCATGTTGTAATATTTTTCCATTAAGTTTCCTCCATAATTAATTTGAATCAAAAAGGGACTAAATGCTATGAAAGCAGTATTTAGTCCCTTTTTTAAGGTTATTTTTAACATTTTTGTGTTCGATAATACTGCCATAATAATTTTCTAAAGAAAATAGTCCTTACTATATCCTATTGGTTATTTCACTCTATTTGAAGCTACCGATTTTAGTAGTGTATACTTAAGGTAGATTGTAAAATTAATCCGAACGCTGTTCGGACAAAAAAGATCAGCTTCCTTTAAAATGGTGTTTACCACAAACCCATTTTTTAGGAGCTGATCTTTTGTCTAGTATAACCTATTCTGAACGAATTAAAATTGAAACTTTCTGTGAGTTAGAACTATCCAATATTGAAATGGCCAATCTGTTAAACCGTTCACCAGCGACTATTTCATACGAATTATCGCGTTGTCATCCTTATCAAGCTGAACTGGCACAAGCAGATACAGAACGTAAACGGGCTCAGTGCGGCCGCAAAACTAAGTTGACCGCCACTTTGAAACAATTAATCCTGAACCACCTACGTTTAAGCTGGCCACCAGAATCTATTGCGCATGAATTTAATTTAGCGACTAAATCTATCTATAATTGGTTAAATCATGGACAGATAGACTTCCCCTTAAGTGAGCTATCTGAACATGGTTTGCGCCAACGGCGTAAAAGCGACCAACGTTCAAAATATAACCAATCTCTGGGGTCGTCAATTGAACAACGACCACCAGTCATTAACCATCGTAACCGAATCGGTGATTTTGAAATGGATACAATTGTTGGTCCTCGTGGACGCAGTAAGGCGGCCTTATTAACTTTAGTCGATCGTAAATCACGATTCCTATGGGCTTACCCACTAAAAGAACGATCAGTAGCTGCTGTAAATGGTGCACTGGATAATTTTCTAGCAACCTTTAAAGGAACTGTGCACAGTTTGACCGTTGATCGTGGGACTGAATTTAGCGGTCTTGGTTCTTTTGAACCGCAATATGGGATTAAGACTTATTATTGCCATGCTTATAGTCCAGCTGAACGTGGTAGTAATGAACGATTTAATCGACACTTACGTTATTTCTATCCAAAAGGAACTTGTTTTGAGCACGTCAGTGCTCATGAACTAACCACTACGCTGCTCGAAATTAACCAGAGACCACTTAAAATACTCAACTGGCAAACACCCTACCAGGTAATGCTGACTAATTTGTCGAAAAATTCGGATTAAATTTGCAATCTACCTTAAATTTAAAATCTTCTTATTGAGGAGTTGCTATTAACTATGACCATCACCTTAATTAATTTAAGACGTGCGTTTTACAGGAATCACGAAATTGAGATCTCGTATCTTGATTTTAATTACAATAAAGTTGTATTTGAATTGTCACAAATTTACTATTTTTAAAAATATCTTGTAAGTTCTTTTCAACTTCTTTCATTTCATCATCAAAATTCTGAGCATCTAAAAGATTAGTTGTCATTTTTACTTCTTTAAAAGAATCTGGATTATTTTGGAAATACCAGCCATCACTATCAATTTCGCTAATATATGGATTCTGTTTTTCCAAACTAAGCTCAAACCTATCTTGCTTCTTTAGAAACCACCCAGGATAAATCTCAAAAACTTTTACTGTTCTATATATTTCATGCGTCATATTTAAACGTTGCTCCTTATCCATAATCGAACATTACAAATTATTCTTTTTTATTCAAATTTGGTGCTTTAGGTTTACTTCTAATCGGACTGTTTACCGGTGTCTCAGGAAGTCCAAAGTTATTTGTAACTTTGTTTGTGTTTGGTTTAACAATTTTTTCAGCCGCTTTACCCGCTGGCTTTAGTTGTGTATTTGAAACGTTGGGTTTTGAATCAACCTCATTGCTTTCTGAAACCGGGGTGCTAGTATTTTCATTGTTGATTTGTTGCGTATTAATTGGCACTGTTGATTGAGAAACACTGCTACTTACTTCTGATTGATTTTCAACCTGCCCAACATTTTGAATTGTTGCAGTCGTATCACTGGCACCCGATTGTGTAATTGGGGTACTATTTATTTCTGGAACAGTACTGTTGCCTGTGTTATTGATATTTTGTGGATCAGTTCCTTTATTTTCACTCAATTGGGGTGCAGATTCTCTCGTTGATGGTGCAGAAGTACCTGTCCCAGCCCCTACTGTCTCTTGTGGAATTTCTTTATCGTTATTCAACTGTGACACGTTGTTCCCTGACGTACCCGTCGTTGAACTAGGTTGACTAGCTGCACTATGAGGCATTTTTGTCGTTGAAACATTACTACTACCATTCCCACCAGTAGCTTGAGTATTTTGTGACGAACTTTGAGTAGAACCTGATGGTCCGTTCTGAATTGGTTTTGAAGTATTAATTTTGGGAGTCGATGACTCTTTGGGATTAGTTACATTACTTAAATTTGGATCTTTAATTTCCTTTGCGGAATTAGGTACTTGTTCTGGCGTTGTTGTATCCGTTGCACCAGTAGAGCCAGTAGATTGTGTTGTAGTGCTACTATTTAAATCTACGCCACCATGACCATCTGAGGACGTTTCAGAAGCACCAGTTTCTGGGGCACCATTATCAATATTTTTAAGTGTTGCCGATCCTACACCAGCTACATAACTATCTTTAACATTATTAGCACCTTCAACGGTTTTTTCTGCGACATTACCAACGCCTTCTTTTACTGCATTTACGCCATTTGAAACACCTTTAGCGGCTAATTGTGCAGCGTCCACAGCTAATCCAGCTTTTCGAGTACCAACGTAGCCAAGACCTTTGGCTGTTGAATTCATACCTTCACCAATTTTACCTGATGCGGCTTTGAAAACTGGGTGTTTAGTTTCAATCCCATGATCGTCGGCATATTTTTCAGCAGCATTGCTAATTTTATCTTTCATCTTACCTAAGCCCTTACCACCTTGTTGGACCGCGTTAACCGCGTGACTACCAGCACCTTTGGCCATTTTACCAGCCGTCATTGAAAAGGCGGCCGCTTTTAATAAGCCATTCCCATTATTGTGAATGGCCGTATCAACACCAAAATATTTTAGGAAGGCATTTGAGCCGACCAGCAACATAACGGTTCCTGCGACAATTGCCATTGCGAAGATCCAAGGATTTAAATTTGTATTGCCTGCGAACGTGAGAATTGTCGTATAGACAAAAAACTCAATTCCGGTACATGCAATGACCATTATTGATTTAGAGATATCTAACATGACTTCCTTAGTTTTTTGCCCATTTTCTAAATCGGTCGCAAAAACAAAAACAGAAACAATCCTAGCAACCGCTAATTGAATGATGACTGACGGGATTGTGTAAATCATGAAGAGCGCCGCTACACCCAATGCAATTAATGAAATCATGATAACTGCCGTATTCGTTGAAAAGCGAGCGTACCCTGGTTTATAGGCTTTTTCCATGAAGTTGTACCATTTAGATTTCGTAAAATCTGACGCGACATCTTTACCATTTTGATCAGTATCAAGTTTATAGGATAAATAATTAGCCGGATTTTGTTCAGGAATTCCTTCATCTGAGTCCTTAATATCATTATCTTTTCTATATTCCTTTAATTTATCAGAATTAATATTGGTCGTTAAATCAGTTTGTTTAAAATTATCTTCGGTTAAGCTATTCGTCCCATTTAGTTGACCATTTTTACCTTTAAAGTTTGAGTCCATCAATAATGTTAAATCAGCCGTATTATTTTTGATAACAGTCATCGGTAGGCTTTGTTTATCCGGGTTAACCGCTGCGGTAAATACACTTTGTGAGAGATCTAGGCCTGTATTAATAAAGGTTCCAATCCCCGTGATTAACGCAACGCTAACAATTAAGTTAGTCATTACCTTTTTAGTACTGGCCGCCGCCTCAGGCATCACAATCTTTTTAACACCAAACCATACTAATGAGAGTGTAATCAAAGAAACTGCCAGGCCCCCAGATATAAAAGTGGCATTGACATTGGATAGTCCAGCATCTTTTAATAAACCTTTCATATCAAAGGCTTTTGAAACTAAGCCGAAGATGGTATTTGTTAAATTATAGAGTCCTTTGATAATGGCCCACTTCATCCAAGAAAAAGCCGCTCCTAAAATATCCTGGTAATGCAAAACAGCTTGATTTTTGTTCAAAAACTTCAACGTTGCCTTAAAAAACTCTTCAGCATTATTTTTTCCAAACCAAAACGACCCTACAGTCATTAAAAACTTATTTGTAAATAAAAAGTCCATTAAATCAATTCCTCCTCATATACAAAAAGAGCAATAGCTATAATAGCTATTGCTCTTTTTACGTCATTTTATTGTAATATATAATTTATATACCCTGGGAACATGTAATTATTTTTAATTGTTTTTGCTATTGATTTTTTTGCATTATAGATATTAGATTTCTTGTAAAATGTTTGGAGAAATAATGTTGGTCGTTTATCTTCATCATTTTGTTTATAAACAACTGCATATTGGGTTCCCGTAGATAACGCCGCCGCACTACTAGCGATTCCTTCTCCAGAAACTTGAATTTTATAAATCCCGTATTTTTTACCATTAATTTTTATTGGCTCAACGTACTTGAATTTAACGTATTGTGCTGTATCGTAACCATCGTTAGGGTCAACTTTAATCGTATGTGGCTCTTCAATTTTCGCATGCCCTTCATCAGCGGCCATAAAAGTTTGTCCCTTTTTCTCTAAAACAGCATTTACTTTTTGCACTTCTGGTGGCACTCCAGTAATCGTTGCTACCATACCGTGTCCGGGTTTCCCGCACCCAGCAAGTAACCCTAAAAATATAATTGGTAAGCCTAACTTTAACCACTTTTTTTTCATAATACACCCCGTTAATCATAGTTTAATCTGATTATCAAATACGTTACCAAAATCAAGTATAGCTTTCATGATTATAATAACTTTTCTTTTCCTGTTTCGCCACTATCTTCAAATAGATCTATCATTCTTTCTAAAGCTAGATCATTAAAACCAAGAGACAGGACAGGTTCAAATCTATCCCTAGTAGCATCGTATCCAGAATCCCATTCAGGGTCTCTTTTCTTTTTGGCAATAATATCATCAATTTTCATTTTCTAACCATTTCTTTCTAATGTGAAGCGCGTGATACATAATATAATTTTTAACGTTCCAAATTATTTGATTGATTTAGTTCGTGTTTATAACGCACGGTTTTGATTTCATCTTGATTATCCTGATCAATTGGCTTACTCAATTCAATCTTACGTTCATAGTTAGATGGTAGTACGCTAATCATTATATCGATCAACTATCTCATCAAGATTGCTCCTTGTAATGACTTCTGGTGGAAAATAGGACTCATGCGAATGTTCATCAATTGTAATCGCAATCCGATCATCATCATTATAATAAGCATTCCTTAAATGTCCTGGCATACTAGGTTGTTCATTGGAATCACTACTGAAGGCCTTATTAACAGCAATAATGCCATCAGTTGAAAAGCCAATCTTCTTAATAACTTCAATTCCCTTTAAGGAATCTTGAAAAATAGCAATATCATCCACATTTTGTCGAAGAGGTTTAGTAGAACCTTCATCTAGCGCTTTTTTTGTCTGTAAGACGGTACTGCCATACCCATTTAATGACCCAAGCGACGTTATAAACCGTGCTAATGCTGTATTATTCACTGCTTATCACCTCTCTACAAAATAATACTTATCTTTCAAACTCATTACTTCTTTTAATCGCAGATTTTAATTTCAAATTTGTATCTTTTTTGGCTTCTGCAATATTTTTTTCATTTCTAGCAAGTATTTCATTTCTTTGAACTAATGTTTCCTCGGTTTTATCTGCAATATAATCAACAAATGGATCCATATTACCGTCTTTATTACCTGCTTCTAAGGCATCAATATAACTATTACGTTGCTGTTCGTCACCCTTTAGATTAACTATCGGATAACCATTCTCAGACAATGCAAAATTCATTAGAAGTCTTGCTGTCCGGCCATTGCCGTCGGCAAATGGGTGAATCGTAACAAATTTATAATGTAATTTAGCTGCATATTCAACAGGATGTAATTTGTTCGCGTTTTCTTTTGACCAGTCGATTAATTCATCAACCTTAAATGGGACATCAACTGCATCTGCATACGGATTATCCGCCAATGGCACACTACTAGGTCTAACGTTAATCGCTCTGAATGCACCTGCTTCAGAACGATCTTTACTCGTGTTGTACGTAACAATTCTATTGATATCCCGAATTACGGTCTTGTTCAATTCCTGTTTAGTCGTAATAAGATCTTGCATATAGTCATATGCTTCACTTAGATCAACAACTTCTAAAGTATCTTTTAATGATTTTTCATTCACTGTTACGCCGCGCATAATTGCTTCGGTTTCATTTCTAGATAACGTATTCCCTTCGATTTTATTCGAATTAAAGACGTGTTCTAGTTTCGTCTCTTGTTCTAACGATTCTAACTGACGCTGATCAAGTGGCCGGTAATTATCCATTTCTATTTTTAACTTTGTCAATCTGTCTAAGGCTCCTATGATGGAATTACGGACAAAATGTTCGATATAATACATCATAAAGGAGCCTTTTATTATGGCAATTAAATATTCAAATGAATTTAAAGAGTCGATTGTTAGCTTAAGTCAGACTGGCCGTTCGGCCAACTCACTGGCTAAAGAATACAACGTCAGTGTTTCAACGGTTACTAAGTGGATTAAACAAGCTGATCCTAACAACACTAAAGTGCTATCATCAAATGAACGTGCTTTGATTAAAGAAAATAAACGGTTAAAAGAAGAACTTGATATTTTAAAACGAGCGGCGGTGCTCATGGCAAAAAGCTAATTATTAAGGGGCGTACCCTCGTGTTAGAAATCGTCAACGCTAATTTACGTGCTGGGCACCGCATTACTCGTATCTTATCAGTACTCAAAATCCCGCGCTCAACCTACTATGATTATCTACATTGGCAGCCAAGTAGAACTGAATGCCGACGGCATTTACTTAAGCAAAAAGTGTTAGCGGTTTGGTTAAGATATCCAATGTATGGCTATCCACGATTAACGATCTTACTAAATCAACAGTCTGATATTCACGTTAGTCAGCGTCTGGTCTATCAACAAATGTGTGAATTAGGGATTAGATCTAGAATGGTTAAACGAATCAATAAGCCAACCACTCAGACTGATTATGATCAGCGACCAAACTTGATTAAGCAGTTAACTGATCAATCTGGTGTTTTATTGACTGATATTACGTACATTCCCCTTAACCATACTTGGTGTTACCTAGCTAGTGTCTATAATCCAGTAACCCGACGGGTTATTGCTTACCAACTTAATACGCAGATGACTAAAGAACTAGCGACTAACGTTATTACCCAAGTCATGGCGCAAGCAGTTAAACCACAAATTATTCATAGTGATATGGGAAGCCAATACACAAGTGACTTATTTGAGAGCGTTTTATCGAAGTATGGTATCAAGCATTCTTACTCCCGTAAGGGTCAACCCGGCGATAACGCGCGAATTGAAAGTTTTCATTCAATTTTGAAACGTGAATACGTTAATTTCCAAGATTTTAAGACAATTCATGAAGCAACCGCCGGAATTGATAACTATATTCGTTGGTATAACAGTGATCGTATTTCACTTGTAGCGTAGCTACAGACAATTGAATTTTTAATCAGCGCGCTCAAAACGTACGAATGTTGGGGGCTATTTAAAGCACCCTAAAGCGGTTTTAAAGGTTGATTTAGATTAAAATCTCTAACTCAGAAAATTAAATTAAGTAATTTAGATTGAAAGTCAAATTTGTTCGTACTTTTGTGTCCGGATTCTTGACATAGGAGCCGACGGACCAGCCTTTAACCATTTGTAATAGCCACTCCGACTAACTTTTAGTGAAGCACATAGTGCTTTTATTGAATACCGTTTTTCTTGGTGGAGCTCAGATACTGTTGTATATTCCAGGTCATTTGTGGTTAACGAAAATAACCGAATCTTTGTCTGAGCTCCACTTCTTTTTTTGCGATATCTGCTTCCATTTCTAAATACTGATTCCTATTTTTTAGACGTACATTTTCTAGCTTCAAGCGTTCTAATTCAGTTAATTCTTGCTTTTTCTTGTGATGACCACGTCCATCTTTTAAGCCTTCGGCTCCTGAATTTTCATATTTTTTAAGCCAGTTATAGATTTGTTGATAAGATACCCCATACTTTTGAATTGCTGCTTGATAATCTCGACCTTTTTTTAAAGTATATTCAACTATCTCAATTCGTTCTGTAAATGACGTACTACGACCGCTTTTCATAGACGAAAGCCCCAATCTTTTTGGTTTCCATTGCTTTCGTTCATTATAAAGCCTTATCCATTTTCTCAATACTAATCGGTCACTAATATCATATTTTTGTATTGCTTCGCTGATTAATAATCCGTTTTTTACTACGTCTATAACTGCGTCGTGCTTAATTTGTGGGGGATAATTTCTAACTATCTTGTAGGGACGAATCCCGTTAACGCCCCATTTTTGGTATTTTCTAATCCAGTCACGTAGTGATGATTTGGCTACAGAAAAATCTTTGCTGACGGCTGAGATTGATGCTTGATTATTTAGTACAGCTTGAACTGCTTCGAGTTTCTTTAAATATGAAATCCGTTTACTCACAAAAATACTCCTCTCTGGGTACACACTTTTTATAATTCAAGTGTCTACTTTGAGGGGAGTATATCAGAGTTAGGATAGGCTATATATATCTTATTGAAGTCAACCGTCTTTAGCGGTCTGCGTAGGAGCTGTGTTCGAGCACAGCTCCTTTTTCTATACCTTAATTATAACACCGCTTTTTTTAACTTGCAATTGATATAACATTGCTAAAATAGTCCACTGTACTAACCAATTTAGATAAATTTGTGTTACTAGGGTTATTCTTCTGAATAATCTGCGGAAATAACATCATCAGCATTGACCGTTAGCACTTGCTCGTCACCATAATAGAATTTATAGGTTAACGCTCGACCAATCCTTAAAAAATCACTTGCGGTAGCACTTATGTTAGAATCCGATGTTATAACAGTTACCCTAGTTACTTGTTGTAGAGTAGTAGTCGCTTTATCTTTTAGAGCTAGCTTCAAGATTTTATTCAAAGTGTCACAACCTTTCTCTCAGTTATATTAACATAATTTTTAAACAATAATCTACGAAAGAAAGAGCTGTTTTGTTGTTAAGAATTAGCCTAGCCATAATTTCTGATGTGGCAGTGGCTCCTATGTCAAGAATCCGGACACAAAAGTACGAACAAATTTGACTTTCAATCTAAATTACTTAATTTAATTTTCTGAGTTAGAGATTTTAATCTAAATCAACCTTTAAAACCGCTTTAGGGTGCTTTAAATAGCCCCCAACATTCGTACGTTTTGAGCGCGCTGATTAAAAATTCAATTGTCTGTAGCTACGCTACAAGTGAAATACGATCACTGTTATACCAACGAATATAGTTATCAATTCCGGCGGTTGCTTCATGAATTGTCTTAAAATCTTGGAAATTAACGTATTCACGTTTCAAAATTGAATGAAAACTTTCAATTCGCGCGTTATCGCCGGGTTGACCCTTACGGGAGTAAGAATGCTTGATACCACACTTCGATAAAACGCTCTCAAATAAGTCACTTGTGTATTGGCTTCCCATATCACTATGAATAATTTGTGGTTTAACTGCTTGCGCCATGACTTGGGTAATAACGTTAGTCGCTAGTTCTTTAGTCATCTGCGTATTAAGTTGGTAAGCAATAACCCGTCGGGTTACTGGATTATAGACACTAGCTAGGTAACACCAAGTATGGTTAAGGGGAATGTACGTAATATCAGTCAATAAAACACCAGATTGATCAGTTAACTGCTTAATCAAGTTTGGTCGCTGATCATAATCAGTCTGAGTGGTTGGCTTATTGATTCGTTTAACCATTCTAGATCTAATCCCTAATTCACACATTTGTTGATAGACCAGACGCTGACTAACGTGAATATCAGACTGTTGATTTAGTAAGATCGTTAATCGTGGATAGCCATACATTGGATATCTTAACCAAACCGCTAACACTTTTTGCTTAAGTAAATGCCGTCGGCATTCAGTTCTACTTGGCTGCCAATGTAGATAATCATAGTAGGTTGAGCGCGGGATTTTGAGTACTGATAAGATACGAGTAATGCGGTGCCCAGCACGTAAATTAGCGTTGACGATTTCTAACACGAGGGTACGCCCCTTAATAATTAGCTTTTTGCCATGAGCACCGCCGCTCGTTTTAAAATATCAAGTTCTTCTTTTAACCGTTTATTTTCTTTAATCAAAGCACGTTCATTTGATGATAGCACTTTAGTGTTGTTAGGATCAGCTTGTTTAATCCACTTAGTAACCGTTGAAACACTGACGTTGTATTCTTTAGCCAGTGAGTTGGCCGAACGGCCAGTCTGACTTAAGCTAACAATCGACTCTTTAAATTCATTTGAATATTTAATTGCCATAATAAAAGGCTCCTTTATGATGTATTATATCGAACATTTTGTCCGTAATTCCATCATAGGAGCCCCCCTTAGTTATCGATAATAGTCTACCAGGTAAACTATTTTGTAGCGTAGTAGGGTTAATTCCCTTTTAAAGTAATTTTCAATCAATGAACAGTTATCATCTTCTAGAAATTTTCGATGTAATCAATTCGATAAAATATGAAAGTAATAATTTTACTTATTCTTTTCGTCTTATTAACTTAACGCCACTAATTATAATTATAAGGGCTCCGATAATCGTTAATAGAACTGTATTCTGCTTTGCACTAGTTTGTGGTAACTTTTTGCTAGCATCATTATTATTTTGTTTATTTGAAATAGTTGTTTTGGTCTGTGTATCGTTATTACCCGTATAATTAGAGTCAGCGGCTTTCACTGGATCTTTCGTATAAACATAAGTTACCGTCTGCGCTTTATCTGAGAAAGTCCCATTGGGATTACCTTTGACTTCTTTGAAAGTATAGCCTTTGATCGCTTTTTGTTCAGTTACATATTGATCACCGATATTACCTGATTTAACTACATTATCAGCTAGCTTGTTGCCAGCTTCATCTTGATACTTGACTGTCACATCAGCGGCTTTCACTGGATCTTTCGTATAAACATAAGTTACGGTTTGGGGTTTATCTGAGAAAATCCCATTGGGATTACCTTTGACTTCTTTGAAAGTATAGCCTTTGATCGCTTTTTGTTCAGTTGTATATGGATCACCGATATTACCTGATTTAACTACATTATCAGCTAGCTTGTTGCCGGCCTTATCCTGGTACTTGACCGTCACATCAGCGGCTTTCACTGGATCTTTCGTATAAACATAAGTTACCGTCTGCGCTTTATCTGAGAAAGTCCCATTGGGATTACCTTTGACTTCTTTGAAAGTATAGCCTTTGATCGCTTTTTGTTCAGTTACATATTGATCACCGATATTACCTGATTTAACTACATTATCGGCTAGCTTGTTGCCAGCTTCATCTTGATACTTGACTGTCACATCAGCGGCTTTCACTGGATCTTTCGTATAAACATAAGTTACGGTTTGGGGTTTATCTGAGAAAATCCCATTGGGATTACCTTTGACTTCTTTGAAAGTATAGCCTTTGATCGCTTTTTGTTCAGTTGTATATTGATCACCGACATTACCTGATTTAACTATATTATCAGCTAGCTTGTTGCCGGCCTTATCCTGGTACTTGACCGTCACATCAGCGGCTTTCACTGGATCTTTCGTATAAACATAAGTTACGGTTTGGGGTTTATCTGAGAAAATTCCATTGGGATTACCTTTGACTTCTTTGAAAGTATAGCCTTTGATCGCTTTTTGTTCAGTGGTATATGGATCACCGATATTACCTGATTTAACTACATTATCAGCTAGCTTGTTGCCGGCCTTATCCTGGTACTTGACCGTCACATCAGCGGCTTTCACTGGATCTTTCGTATAAACATAAGTTACCGTCTGCGCTTTATCTGAGAAAGTCCCATTGGGATTACCTTTGACTTCTTTGAAAGTATAGCCTTTGATCGCTTTTTGTTCAGTTACATATTGATCACCGATATTACCTGATTTAACTACATTATCAGCTAGCTTGTTGCCAGCTTCATCTTGATACTTGACTGTCACATCAGCGGCTTTCACTGGATCTTTCGTATAAACATAAGTTACGGTTTGGGGTTTATCTGAGAAAATCCCATTGGGATTACCTTTGACTTCTTTGAAAGTATAGCCTTTGATCGCTTTTTGTTCAGTGGTATATGGATCACCGATATTACCTGATTTAACTACATTATCAGCTAGCTTGTTGCCGGCCTTATCCTGGTACTTGACCGTCACATCAGCGGCTTTCACTGGATCTTTCGTATAAACATAAGTTACCGTCTGCGCTTTATCTGAGAAAGTCCCATTGGGATTACCTTTGACTTCTTTGAAAGTATAGCCTTTGATCGCTTTTTGTTCAGTTACATATTGATCACCGATATTACCTGATTTAACTACATTATCGGCTAGCTTGTTGCCAGCTTCATCTTGATACTTGACTGTCACATCAGCGGCTTTCACTGGATCTTTCGTATAAACATAAGTTACGGTTTGGGGTTTATCTGAGAAAATCCCATTGGGATTACCTTTGACTTCTTTGAAAGTATAGCCTTTGATCGCTTTTTGTTCAGTTGTATATTGATCACCGACATTACCTGATTTAACTATATTATCAGCTAGCTTGTTGCCGGCCTTATCCTGGTACTTGACCGTCACATCAGCGGCTTTCACTGGATCTTTCGTATACACATAAGTTACCGTCTGCGCTTTATCTAAGAAAGTCCCATTGGGATTACCTTTGACTTCTTTGAAAGTATAGCCTTTGATCGCTTTTTGTTCAGTTACATATTGATCACCGACATTACCTGATTTAACTATATTATCAGCTAGCTTGTTGCCGGCCTCATCTTGATACTTGACTGTCACATCAGCGGCTTTCACTGGATCTTTCGTATAAACATAAGTTACGGTTTGGGGTTTATCTGAGAAAATTCCATTGGGATTACCTTTGACTTCTTTGAAAGTATAGCCTTTGATCGCTTTTTGTTCAGTGGTATATGGATCACCGATATTACCTGATTTAACTACATTATCAGCTAGCTTGTTGCCGGCCTTATCCTGGTACTTGACCGTCACATCAGCGGCTTTCACTGGATCTTTCGTATAAACATAAGTTACCGTCTGCGCTTTATCTGAGAAAGTCCCATTGGGATTACCTTTGACTTCTTTGAAAGTATAGCCTTTGATCGCTTTTTGTTCAGTTACATATTGATCACCGATATTACCTGATTTAACTACATTATCGGCTAGCTTGTTGCCAGCTTCATCTTGATACTTGACTGTCACATCAGCGGCTTTCACTGGATCTTTCGTATAAACATAAGTTACGGTTTGGGGTTTATCTGAGAAAATCCCATTGGGATTACCTTTGACTTCTTTGAAAGTATAGCCTTTGATCGCTTTTTGTTCAGTTGTATATTGATCACCGACATTACCTGATTTAACTATATTATCAGCTAGCTTGTTGCCGGCCTTATCCTGGTACTTGACCGTCACATCAGCGGCTTTCACTGGATCTTTCGTATAAACATAAGTTACCGTCTGCGCTTTATCTGAGAAAGTCCCATTGGGATTACCTTTGACTTCTTTGAAAGTATAGCCTTTGATCGCTTTTTGTTCAGTTGTATATTGATCACCGATATTACCTGATTTAACTACATTATCGGCTAGCTTGTTGCCAGCTTCATCTTGATACTTGACTGTCACATCAGCGGCTTTCACTGGATCTTTCGTATAAACATAAGTTACGGTTTGGGGTTTATCTGAGAAAATCCCATTGGGATTACCTTTGACTTCTTTGAAAGTATAGCCTTTGATCGCTTTTTGTTCAGTTGTATATTGATCACCGACATTACCTGATTTAACTATATTATCAGCTAGCTTGTTGCCGGCCTTATCCTGGTACTTGACCGTCACATCAGCGGCTTTCACTGGATCTTTCGTATACACATAAGTTACCGTCTGCGCTTTATCTAAGAAAGTCCCATTGGGATTACCTTTGACTTCTTTGAAAGTATAGCCTTTGATCGCTTTTTGTTCAGTTACATATTGATCACCGACATTACCTGATTTAACTATATTATCAGCTAGCTTGTTGCCGGCCTCATCTTGATACTTGACTGTCACATCAGCGGCTTTCACTGGATCTTTCGTATAAACATAAGTTACGGTTTGGGGTTTATCTGAGAAAATTCCATTGGGATTACCTTTGACTTCTTTGAAAGTATAGCCTTTGATCGCTTTTTGTTCAGTTGTATATTGATCACCGATATTACCTGATTTAACTATATTATCAGCTACTATGTTACCAGCTTCATCTTCATACTTAACTGTAACAGGTGCTGCATCTGGTGCAATAACAGTTATATTGATAGTCGCTACACCACTGAAAGCACCTGTAGAATTAATACTTTTGTCTATGAAACGATAAGACAATTGGTAGGTTTTTCCAGGTAATAGGTTTTTTCCGATAAATACGCCATTGGAGTACGAAAAATTATTATTCGGGTTGTTGACAAACGATTGGAAAGCTACCTGATTGCCATTTACACCAGTTAATTTCATTGGTGGTATTGTAATCGTCTCAGCGTAATTTACATCAACGTTTTCATCTACATTCTGAGTCAAAAAATTATATTGCTTTCTATTACCAGAATTGTAATAATCATAACTTGGACTAACATCTTTTATTTTATTATCAGGTAAAACTAAACCTGTTAAATTATCTAATCCTTTAATAAAATCAATATTTTCAATATTTGTATTCCCCATACTTAAATAGATTAGCTGCCTTAAAGAACTCAGTTTATTTAATTCAATTGAATTAGAAAATTTAATATCTGTCGCATAAAGTTGAGAAATACCAGTTAAATACTGCATACCCTCTAAAGAATCCACTGTAGACCCAGATTGGGTTGCCTTCAAATTAAAAATTCCCTTTATACTAGCAATTTCGGCTACAGTAGGAGTATATGTCTCCCAGTCGTTAATATGCTTTAATGCAGTATTTATCGCTTGTCTGACTACTAAATCTGGGATAACTACTTGGTCACTTGCATACATATTTCTAGGTGACTGTATATTTTCATTAATAACTTCATCCTTATTAATAGAATCAACAGCGTATTTTTTTGCTGGACTACCTACTCTTTTTAAAGATCCATTTAGCTGCTCAGTTTCGTTTTTTGGTACTTCATCTGAAATTGATTTAGCAGTAATTCCTACGGCTCTATCTGTAGCGATTTTATCAAGTTTTTCATCCGATTGTTCTATTTGTTGACTCTGATTCGATTCCACCCCAAAAACAATCATTGATTGGCTGAGTTGACTACATATTATTAACGAAGCAATTAATTTTCCTGTAAATTTTTTCATAAAAGACCTATTCTCCTTTTTGCTAATTATTCAAAGCGCTCAATGTAATCCATCTTCTCCGTTTACGATTAACTATATTGCCATTTTAACACGTAAGAGCGGTCTTTAAAAAATATTCGTTATCTAACCTGTCTTAATAGATATTTGGTCGGCAAACACCTTTATAAATGTTTTCATGTAACAAAACATTCACCATAAACTTACTTTAAATGTTTGGGTTCATATTTAATACCTGAAATATAATTACTTCCAGTCTCCACAGCACAACATAGATGACAAAATTCTCTGTTTCTCCAATAACCCACAGATTATTATTCATCTTTATTCAGTAAAATAATATGTCATATGAGCATATTCAAGACCAAAAAATATACTAAAAAAGTAACTCACTTTTACATGAGTTACCCTATAAAACATATTAAAAAACTTTAAAGTTGAATCGATTATAATTCACTTTATTTCCAGGGTTATTATTCACCAGCTTAACCAATTTAAATTCTCCCTAACACTATCCATTCTTCAATTTTACTTATGGATAATTCCATTCCGCTCTTTAGTACCTTCATGGATCATTTCTTGATATTCTGTTTTATACTTTAGCAAATACTCTTTGATTTTTGTCTTTTTTTCTGGAGTTGCTTTTTTATCAAAACTTAATACTTTAACATTTTTATCGACGTTAACTCTAGCACTGAAATCTATATTCTTATCATAGATAATAATTTCAAAGTGGGTGTTATCTATAACGTTAACGATCAAATTTGATTTTTTGACAATTACGTTAACTTTTTGTTCAGATAAAGGCACGCCAGTTAAGCCAGCAGGCACAATATAAGTCCAATAACTGATGCCATGTTTCTTTAGCTCGTATTCGTTCCCAGACGATCTATCTTTATCAGTAACATGCCAACCTTTTGTTACAAGATTTGATCGATAGGTATTTTCATCATGTCTTAATTTCTGGTTATAGCCGACATACACCAGTATCATTAGCCCCAGAATACATGAAACAATCTTATAAAATTTAAACCGCTTAGTCTTTTTACTAGTTTCTTTAACCATAATAGGATTCTCCCTTAATAATTTATCGAGAGAGAGATTAAATAGATCACTAAGTGCTACAATTGTATCTAAATCTGGATAGTTGCGCCCAACCTCCCAGCCAGAAACAGTAGAACGAGATACCATTAAAAGGTTTGCTAAAAAATCTTGTGTCCACCCTTTTTTTAACCGCTGTTCTTTAATTCGATCACCTATGTTCACTTAAAATCCCTCCTCAACTTATTATTATTAAATTATCTCTTAAAAAGCTAGTTATTTTACGTGTCATGCCTGGATATTACATGACACGTATTATATCATTCCCTGCGGGGCCTACTTTTAACCGACTTATTACATAGTTAATCTATTTTTGATGATATTACTTCATTATCAATATTAGAATTCCAAAATACCAATTACTAACCTAGCGAGTTTATAAAAATGAAAACAACTACTAAATTACTACCACATGATGAACATGTATATCAAATAAAGACGCCCTATAATCTACATAAGATTATCATCCTCACACATAACTATTGGGTTTCAATTGTCAACGTTACTTTAGCTCCAGAATCCGTATTTTCGAGATTCAAATATCCTCGGTGTTGCTGTGCAATCTTTTCAGTCAATGCTAAACCAATACCATAATTATCCAGAGAACGGCTATTATCTTGTTGCCAAAACATCTCTTTAGCATGTTTCAAAGCTTCAATCGAAAACCCACTTCCAGTATCTTCAAAAACAAATGAGGTGATAGTTGCCGTTTGGCTCACACTGATTTTAATATTTCCAGCCCTTGTCGTATATTGAATAGCATTTTCCACAATTGCGGTTAAGGCTCTTGCAAGTAATAAGGGTGAAGCTTCAACTGTATAGCTTTGACTGTAATCATAATTCATCAAAACTTCTTTGACATTTGCTAGTGGTTCCAATCCAACTATCACATCCTTTAGCAATGCGGTAACATCTATAATTTCTCTTTTTTCACCGAGTATCTCAAAATTTGAAACTTGCTGTAACACATCAACATATCGCTTAGCTTTTAAACCAGCATTATGGATAGCAATAACTAATACCCTATGTTCATCATCCAATTGATCCTCTAATAGCAATTCAGCATTCCCATTAATTACAGTTAATGGTGTTTTAATGTCGTGAGTTAAAGCAGCAATTTCTTGCTTATGTTTTTGTCGCGCTTGCCACTGCTGATATAATGAATTTTCTAATGCCACACGCATATCTTCCATTGATTGCAGAGCATCATTTAATTCACTAATTCCTGCGCTTGGTACAATAGGGACCTCTAAACTTTGTTCTCTAATTTGTTGGCTCGCGGATTCAACCAACAAAATATTTTTCTGTAATTTTTTAGTAACTAATTGTATAAAAAGTGTTAAGAAAATGAATAACGTTAAGACAGTAAGCATTAAGAATAGTAACCCTGGATTAGGGATCCATTGTCGAAAAACTCGATTGGTAAACTGTATTTTATATTGCCAAATAACTAAACAATAGCTTCCATTAGGGAAAAATATATAAGTACCATTAATGTATCTGTCATTTTTATCAGAATATTTAGTGATTGCTCTCTTTAATTTTTTTTTATTTAAAGATGTACTATTAATTTTTCCATGTTTATCAAAATAAACGTAGTCATAATAATCCGCATGAAGAGTACTAGGAAAGGCGTTTTTCTGTTTCATATTTGTTATCTCTGTATGCGCTTCAATTTCTCCAGTATTTGCTGGGGTAATCAGCTTAGCCTGAAATAGCAACAATAATATTATAATAGCAATTACGATTATTCCACTAATACCAGCAAATGCTTCAAGCAAAATACGGACTATATATCTATTTAGGCTTACTGTTTTTCTTTTTGCCATCGATAACCAACCCCCCAAATAGTTATGATTGGATCGAGAGAATAGGCTTTTAGTTTTCTGCGAATATTTTTAATATGCTCTACAATTACACTTTCATCGGATACGCCATCGTATCCAAAAATAGATTCATAAATTTGCCCCTTGGAAAAAGTGTGTCCCGCATTTTTTATTAAGAATGCACAAATACTATACTCTGATTTTGTTAAAGCAAGCGGAGTATCATTATAACTGATTTCCTTAAAATCAAAGTTTAAAAAAAGATCACCCATTTTTATAGCATGTATATGTTCTCTAGACTCTCGTCTAAGGTGCGCTGAAACGCGAGCCCTTAACTCGCCCACAGAAAAAGGCTTTTCAATGTAATCATCTGCACCTAAGCCTAAGCCGTAAATTAAATCAGTTTCAGAATTTTTTGCTGTAACAAAAAGAATCGGGGCATCAACAATTTGACGAATTCTTTTTAAATACTCAAATCCGTTTTCTTCTGGCATCATAATATCTAATAGAATTAAATCTGCAAATCTCAGTTTTTCATGAGTTACTTTTAATGTACAATGTTCTGTCATAACCCGATGCCCTTGACGTTCTAAAGTAGTTTTGATGAATCTTAAAATTTCAAAATCATCATCAATCACTAAAATTTCAGCCATATCTTTACCACCCCCTTAATTTGTAAACTCATTTACAACAAATCATATACTTATCTGAATCGAAACTAAAAAAGCTCAAAGTCATCTTTTATATATGGAATTAACTTAATCCAACTATAAAAGAACATATTACTCTGAGCAATCCTACTTTAACATAATTCCAACACTATCAGTTAATAAAATTCATTATAACCGTAAGCTTATCAACAAACACTAAATTGAAGGAATTAACAAATTTTTAGCCTCCGAACCTGTAATACTACTACCTTCTCTAAGAACTTAATCTTGATTACTTCGCATACGCATACCTGTTTTAGCAGACTCTCGTCTTATAAAAGTTATTCTTCGTTTTTTCGTCCTTCCCATTTATCTAGCGAAAGAAAAAGTATGATCATCATGATTAACGTTACTGCACCCATAACTAAGAAAATTTGTGATAATTGAAGATAATTTAGAAGAACATCTCTCCTTATAAAAGTTGTTATTAATGAAATTAGTCGAACTCCCCATGCACTCGGGAAAAAAATCCAAATCAATTCACCTAATCCGGTCAGCATTAATGCTGAGACTAAAACTTCTACCACAGCAACCGCAAAACTAACATTGCCTCCAACGTAAAGGGCTAACATCATGTGCAAAAAATATTGAAAAATCGAACAACTAAAAATTATAATCAACATCTGAAGAATTCTAGTTGTCTGTAGCGAATAATTTAAAGTAAGTAACACATTCAAAAAATGATAGCCTAATACGGCAAATGCACAGGCTAATAATCCAAAAATTAGTAAATAGAAATGTTTTGAAAGTAAGACTTGTTTCCTGGAAACTGCATTTAGTATAAAAAAACCACCGCTTGCTTCAATTTCTTGATCTGCTACGAGAGTCGTAACCCACGCAATAATAATTGGATAAATGAGTGATAATACTTGGCAAAAATTAATAACTAAATAATTTGCATTACGTTGACTAATTATTTGATAAGTAAAAAATGTTAAAATACCAATCAGAGGAACTAGTAAATGTAATAAAAAAAACGGGGTTTTTTTCAGTTTTAATCCATCTGACTGTACTTGACTTACGATTACCATCACTTTATAATTCCTCCTTCTTTAGAAAACCAGCGTATTGTCATAATGACTCCTACAAAAAATAAAAATAACGTTATAAGGATACCTGGTAAAATAACTCCAGAATCATGTAATGAACTCACAGAAGTTAACGGTATGCCATTCGGATTCACACCAATAATTGGTGCCATCAACCTTGCTGGTATTGAAAATGGAATAAACCAGTAATCTCCACCTGCAATATCTTGAATAGAAAAAATAATATTTAAGCTTATTAAAGTTAAGAATGCAAATGTTGAATTAAATTTTGCAACTAAAAACATTCCAAGTGGGATTTGCCATAACCAACTAATTGTTAAAACAATTCCAGCAAATATTCCGTTCAAATTCGAATATTGAGAACCAAAAATAATACCGGAAACGGTAGTTAAACCAAAAAGTAGGGTATTGGCTACTAAAATATAACTACAACCGGCTAATATCTTTGCCATCCATATATTCGACCTTGTAACTGGTAATATATCAATATTGAAGAAAGCCAACTTCTTATCTATGTTAACTAAATTAATACTAATCATAGAAACAACCATCGGCAGAAATAACATATACCACCAATTATACGCACCAACCTGAGTCAATTGCCCCCCCATCAGAAAGACTGCCATTAACGTGGTTAATAATGGAAAAATAACTACACTTCTTCTACCAAAACTATGCCTACCCTTAATATATTCTCCAACGATTAATCGAACCATTTTCATCTTTATTCCGTCACTTTCTGTTGGTTTCTAGCAACTTTCATGAATAGATCCTCCAAAGCAGCGCTATTTTCTGGTGTTTTCCCTTGGTATCCTAGCTTTCCATTCGTAATGATGCCTATTGTATCAACTGTATTCTCGACTTCTGATAGTATATGGCTTGATAAAATCACAGTAATTCCTTTTTTGGGAAAAGACAAAATTAATTCACGTAAATCCTGAATTCCAATTGGGTCCAACCCGTTGGTTGGTTCATCTAAGATCAATAATTTTGGATGATTTAGTAGCGCTAATGCAATACCTAAACGTTGTTTCATACCCATTGAAAACTGTCGGGCTTTCTTCTTTCCGGTATTTGTTAGATGTACAATTTCTAATACCTCTCGAATTCTATCTTTAGGTAAATTTAAAGCCACTGTTCGTACTAATAGATTTTCATAAGCTGTCAAATTTCCATATAATGGTGGAGTCTCAATCAAAGCACCAATTTCTACTAAATCTTTACGCCGCCATGGTTTTCCTTTGTAGATTATTGCTCCCTTAGTTGGTGCAATAATCCCAGCAATCATTTTTAAAGTTGTAGACTTTCCGGCACCATTAGCACCTAATAATCCGTAAATGCTATTTTCAGTAATTTCTAGCTCTAAATCATCCACAGCTTTTTGATTATGATATGTCTTAGTTAAATGTTTTGTTGTTAAAATTATTTTATTCATTTTTTATACCTCTCTCATTAATAGATACAGTATATAAAGAAATTATAAGGAACTAATAAGAACTTGAAAATTAATCGTTTAATCTGAGCAATATTTTCTTCTGCACCGGTTCTCGGTACCAATAATTATTAGCTTTTATGCCATACTAAATAAAACCAGTATAGGAGTATTTAATCACTTATCTGTCACTATGCTGGCATAGTGACAGATAAGTTCCCGGTTAAAGAAATACCAGAATTGAATATACCAACTACTTAAAATATTTAAAAACTGTATAGTTATCAGGACTGACTATTGATTTAAATAAGCATAAACCTTTATAAGCTTTTGAGTTACAACTTTATCATTTGCCATATAGTAACTGTTTTGATATAATTTCCAAAAAGAAATCATATTGGGGAGGTACTAATCTATGGTTCAGTTAGAAAATGTATTAAAAAACTTACAGTGTGAGCTAGTGGCTGAACGGAACCGAATCAATCCGCAAACAATCAGTTGGCTTCAGTATGATATTTTGACACTTCTTGATTCAGAGTCTGAAATACTTCCATCAAAAATATGTATTTTGCTTGGCATCAGTAGAACAAAATTGTCGAAGGCTTTAAAAGAATTAAAACTAATGAATTATATTCAACAGAAACCAAGTAATAAAGATGGTCGAGAGTTACTAACTTTTCTGACGAAAGACGGACGAAATTTACTAAGTGAAATTGATCATGGACACTCTCATCTCTTTAAAGTTGCAAATTCAGTTTTTAAGGCTGAGGAAAAAGAGCAGTTCAACAATCTGGCCGAAAAATATTTGAATGCTCTTAAACTAGAGAGGTTAAAAAATCATGAATAGTTTTATTTCAATCCAAGGAGCTAAAACAAATAATTTAAAAAATATTTCTCTTAAAATCCCTAAATACCAAATCAGCGTTGTGACAGGTGTCTCAGGATCAGGTAAATCTTCTTTAGTTTTTGATACTTTAGCTGCCGAGTCTCAACGCTTATTAAATGAAACTTACTCCAGCTATATTCAACAGCTACTTCCGCATTATACTCAACCAACTGTCGATAAAATAGAAAATTTGCCTGTTTCCATTGTGATCAGTCAAAAAAAAATAGGCGGGAACGCTCGCTCAACAGTAGGAACGATAACAGATATCTACTCTAGCTTAAGGCTCCTATTCTCAAGAATCGCCACCCCTTTCATTGGCTACTCTATGGCATATTCTTTTAATAATCCGCAAGGAATGTGCGAGACATGCAAGGGATTGGGTGATATTAAACAGGTAGATATACCAAAACTAATCGACTTTGATAAATCTTTAAATGAAGGTGCTATTGGCTTTCCTACTTTTCAACCGGGTGGTTGGCGACTGACTAGATATACAGAATCAGGTAACTTTGATAATGATAAAAAAATTAAAGACTATAGTAAAATTGAATTGGATCTTCTGCTAAATAATCCTGAAAGTTCCCCCATTAATCCAACAGAAAAATGGCCAAAGACCGCAATTTATATGGGAATCATTCCTAGAATTACTAAAAACTTCATTGAAAAAGATGATAATAAATATAGTGTGCAATTAAATCATATTTTAGACGTTAAAGAATGTCCAAGTTGTCAAGGAACTAGAGTGAATAAATTAGTTCGCTCTGCAAAGATTAATAAAAAATCCATAGCGGATTGTGTAAATATGTCTATTCCTGAACTATCAGCATTCGTTAAAGACATCGATGCCCCTAAGGTTCAGATCATTTTGAAAGATCTAACTCGAAAATTAAAAAGTTTGATAGATGTTGGTTTGAGCTATTTATTCCTTAATCGTTCAACTACAACCCTCTCCGGAGGAGAGTCCCAAAGAATAAAAATGACCAAACATCTGAACAGCGCGCTTAGTGATGTGTTATATATATTTGATGAACCAAGCATTGGGCTCCATCCAGAAGATATTTACGGATTATCAAAAATAATTAAGGGACTAAAGAACAAGGGAAATACCGTTGTACTAGTTGATCATGATCCAGATATCATAAAAATCGCAGACCACATTATCGAGGTGGGTCAAGGAGCTGGTGTCAGAGGTGGAAATATCACTTTTGAAGGAACTTACGATGAATTATTAAAATCAAATACTGTTACTGGGAGAGTGCTATCTACCAAAATAGCTATTAATCCAGAAAGAAAAAAATTCTCTAATCACTATATATTAGAGAATGTCAGTCTACACAATGTTGTGAAAGCTTCAATAAAAATACCTAAGCAGTCATTAACGGTTGTAACCGGAGTAGCAGGTTCTGGTAAGAGTACCTTAATTCGGAACCTGTTTAAAAACAAGTATTCTGAAGCCAGTATTTTAGATCAGAGTCAAATCAGGGGTAGCAACCGTTCTAATGCGCTCACCTATCTTAATGTATTTGACAAAGTTCGAAGTATATTTGCTCACCATTCAGGAAAAAGCATATCCCTATTCAGCTACAACGGTGAGGGTGCATGTCCAATCTGCAAAGGTAAAGGGTATATCAAATTGGACTTAGCTTATATGGGTGATGTAGAGCAACTTTGTGAAGAATGTCATGGAAAAAGATATAATAATGAAGCCCTTTCTACTCAATGGCATGGGTTAACAATCTACGATATTCTACAACTGCCAGTTAATGAAGCAATAAATCTATTTGAAGATTGCTTATTGAAAGACGTTATGCGAGACCTCATAGACACAAATTTGGGTTATATCAAGTTGGGACAACCTTTGGATACGTATTCTGGAGGAGAACTTCAGCGGTTAAAAATTGCTAAGATCATTTACCAAGATACTTCTGATTTATTAATATTAGATGAACCATCGACAGGTCTGCATGAAATCGATATTGATAATTTACTTCTTTTATTTAATAAACTTTTGAAAAGGGAGAAAACGTTAATTGTTCTAGAGCACAATCTTAAAATAATCAGTAGTGCCCAATGGATTATTGATATGGGTCTCCGCGGGGGCAATTTAGGCGGGAAAGTATTATTTGAAGGGTATCCCATTGATTTGTTAAAAATAAAAGGCTCTTACACAGCAAAACATTTACAAAGATATATAAAAGGAAGAAATTAAATCAACATCTATTAATTAATAAAATTTTCTAATATAGCCTGTTAAAGTTGAGTGTATAGAAGAAAAGCCATTTATTGAACACGAAGCATAAAAGATATCTGAGTTCTATTAGTAAATAAGTCAAAAAACTCAAAAGTGACAGACGTTCTATCAACGATTTTAATCTACTTGGTAGATTGTAAAATTAATCCGAACGCTGTTCGGACAAAAAAGATCAGCTTCCTTTAAAATGGTGTTTACCACAAACCCATTTTTTAGGAGCTGATCTTTTGTCTAGTATAACCTATTCTGAACGAATTAAAATTGAAACTTTCTGTGAGTTAGAACTATCCAATCTTGAAATGGCCAATCTGTTAAACCGTTCACCAGCGACTATTTCATACGAATTATCGCGTTGTCATCCTTATCAAGCTGAACTGGCACAAGCAGATACAGAACGTAAACGGGCTCAGTGCGGCCGCAAAACTAAGTTGACCGCCACTTTGAAACAATTAATCCTGAACCACCTACGTTTAAGCTGGCCGCCAGAATCGATTGCGCATGAATTTAATTTAGCGACTAAATCTATCTATAATTGGTTAAATTATGGACAGATAGACTTCCCCTTAAGCGAGCTATCTGAACATGGTTTGCGCCAACGGCGTAAAAGCGACCAACGTTCAAAATATAACCAGTCTCTGGGGTCGTCAATTGAACAACGACCACCAGTCATTAACCATCGTAACCGAATCGGTGATTTTGAAATGGATACAATTGTTGGTCCTCGTGGACGCAGTAAGGCGGCCTTATTAACTTTAGTCGATCGTAAATCACGATTCCTATGGGCTTACCCACTAAAAGAACGATCAGTAGCCGCTGTAAATGGTGCACTGGATAATTTTCTAGCAACCTTTAAAGGAGCTGTGCACAGTTTGACCGTTGATCGTGGGACTGAATTTAGCGGTCTTAGTTCTTTTGAACTGCAGTATGGGGTTAAGACTTATTATTGCCATGCTTATAGTCCAGCTGAACGTGGTAGTAATGAACGATTTAATCGATACTTACGCTATTTCTATCCAAAAGGAACTTATTTTGAGCACGTCAGTGCTCATGAACTAACCACCACGCTACTCGAAATTAACCAGAGACCACTTAAAGTACTCAACTGGCAAACACCCTACCAGGTAATGCTGACTAATTTGTCGAAAAATTCGGATTAAATTTGCAATCTACCATATCTTTTAAACTTATCTATAGTCTCAATCTCGCTATCTACAAGCTTTTTTGATTTTACAAGTATCTTTGAGCCTCTCAGGTTAATCAGAATACTACAGACCAACCGGTTTATGCATTTAAATGAAATTTTTCATGGTTAACTAGTCGATTATTATTAAAGGGCTAACTTCTTCCATTTCCGAATTTTGGTCCTAAAATTTGTAAATGGAAGAAGTTAGCTCTTTAATCACATAAGTCTCAAAAACTGAATAGTTTTCGAGACTTTTATTGGCAGCTGTTGTATCAGTATTGTGATTTTTGGATTTAAATGGCCTGTTATTTCTGTAGATAAATGGCACTATCTATTTAAGGTAGTACCATTTTTATCAAATACCTATCACAAGACTATCTCTTGCTGCTTCAACTACATCCACAGTAATCGTATTCATGTTGTTAATCTTTAAAACACGATCAATCTGTGTAAATAGTCGATGAATTAAACGAAAGTTACCCTTAGTTATCTTGATAATGGTAGTAATGGCTTCATAATCAGAAAAATCTTCTAGCGTCAAGTCAATACCAAGATCAGCCCATTGATATTCTAAAATATGATGGGTTCCGTCTTTACTCAAATTAGAAAATTCATGAGAAAAGCTAATTCTAGAATACAATTGGGGATAACGAGATAATCACTTTTCAATCCCGGGCATTCCAATAAAAACCATAGCCAAATCATGTTCATCATAAATACTGCGTAACTGTTCTAAGTGCTATAACTTCAAACGGTCAATTTCATCAATGATGATTAAATCAATCCCCCCCTCATAAAATTTTTTGTACACACTTTCTTCATCAATGAGGCCTTTTCGCCATAAATAATGCCCTTTTGTACTAGTTAGTTGCAGACAATGATTGGATACGTTATGCCTAATTTTAGTCGCTGCTGTTGCTGGTGCGGTGTAAAAAATGGTATGTGCATCAAGCACTTCGTCTGTTGCCTTTACAGCAATGTCTGTAAACCTATGAGTTTATGAACACTAAATATACTCACATTTCAAAAAATAGAGTGTACAGAAAGGGGCCATTTTCTGTACACTCTATTTTAATTATTTTTCTAGTGACAAATGTAAAATAGAGTACAACTTTTGATTTTCTTTAAAAATTTCTGGTTTTTGCTCAAAAAAATAAAAATTAACATACTTCCATTTGTCTGGATTGTAAATAGTTACTTGGCCCAATATATTTTTAAAATCTTCAGCTTTAAATGTCATATTTTCTAGTGAAGGCTGTTTATAAATATTGTGGTACTCTTCAATGACATATTTACTTTTTGAAAAAGAAGGACTTAAACTGAGACTTGAAGTAACGCCTACTTCAATATTCTGCCATCCAAAAGAATCAATGATATTATCAAAAAACCCTCCAAAAATAAATTTTGTCATTCCTTCCGTTTTTTTCCAAACATATAGAGGACAATAGCTGTTTTCTTGGTTATCTGTTCCTCTTTCTGTTATTAGATAAGCTTTAAATAGCAAGTCTTGGAATCCGTCTGTTTTATACCCGTTATTTCTTACTCTTTTTTTAATAATGTCCATATCGTAGTCAGTAGGTAATCCTATTTTATATTGCATTGCTTGCATGCTGCCTCATCTCCTTCTCTATAACTATAATATACTTAACTTATCTAGTGGTGCATAATACAAAATCATGTTATTATTATCAGAAAAAATGATAAGCGAGGAGTGGTTAGATTAATGAATCTAAGCGATTTGACTATTTTTAAAACTATTTATGAAGAACAAACAATAAACAAAGCTTCAAAAAAATTAGGTTATGCGCAATCTAACATTACTGCACGTCTCCATGCCATTGAAGAGGAGTGCAATACTACTTTATTCGTTCGTAATTATACTGGTGTAACTCCAACTAAAAATGGAGAGAAATTCTATGGTTTTGTTGTTACTACTCTATCTAAACTTGATTCATTGAAACAAAGTTTTTCTAATGAGAGACCTAAGTTACTAACTTCAGAATTATTACTTAAGCATTTAGTAATGAATAGTCAGTTAATTTCTATCAAATCTACAAAAATAACGTGTGTGAAAACAAGTAGCATAAATCCAGAACTGAATAAAAATTATTATAGTCTTGTAATAACATTTAAAAAATTAAATAGACCAGACTATGTTCTTAAATCCGTTCACGAATTATCTACTAGTTTTTTATGTGGCAATACAGAGAAAGAAAATAATTTACCAATATTAATCAATAGTGACGCCTCATGCCCATTAAGAAAATTAACACTAAAATTAATCAAAGAAACAGAACGATTAATTGAAATAGATTCTTTAGAAGCTATTATACAGTTAGTTTCTAAAGGAGAGGCATCAGCTTTATTACCTATATACTTAGAAAAAGAAGGTCTTATTCCTGTTGACGATAATATTTTCAAAATAAATTTTTATAGCTATCACCATAGAAACTAGCATTTTAATGCCATTTATCTACAAAAAAGAGACCATTTAAATCCAAAAATCACACAGTATTTGTTTTATATGGTAGATTGCAAATTTAATCCGAATTTTTCGACAAATTAGTCAGCATTACCTGGTAGGGTGTTTGCCAGTTGAGTATTTTAAGTGGTCTCTGGTTAATTTCGAGTAGCGTAGTGGTTAGTTCATGAGCACTGACGTGCTCAAAACAAGTTTCTTTTGGATAGAAATAACGTAAGTGTCGATTAAATCATTCATTACTACCACGTTCAGCTGGACTATAAGCATGGCAATAATAAGTCTTAATCCCATATTGCGGTTCAAAAGAACTAAGACCGCTAAATTCAGTCCCACGATCAACGGTCAAACTGTGCACAGTTCCTTTAAAGGTTGCTAGAAAATTATCCAGTGCATCATTTACAGCGGCTACTGATCGTTCTTTTAGTGGGTAAGCCCATAGGAATCGTGATTTACGATCGACTAAAGTTAATAAGGCCGCCTTACTGCATCCACGAGGACCAACAACTGTATCCATTTCAAAATCACCGATTCGGTTACGATGGTTAATGACTGGTGGTCGTTGTTCAATTGACGACCACCAGAGATTGGTTATATTTTGAACGTTGGTCGCTTTTACGCCGTTGGCGCAAACCATGTTCAGATAGCTCGCTTAAGGGGAAGTCTATCTGTCCATGATTTAACCAATTATAGATAGATTTAGTCGCTAAATTAAATTCATGCGCAATAGATTCTGGTGGCCAGCTTAAACGTAGGTGGTTCAGGATTAATTGTTTCAAAGTGGCGGTCAACTTAGTTTTGCGGCCGCACTGAGTCCGTTTACGTTCTGTATCTGCTTGTGCCAGTTCAGCTTGATAAGGATGACAACGCGATAATTCGTATGAAATAGTCGCTGGTGAACGGTTTAACAGATTGGCCATTTCAATATTGGGTAGTTCTAACTCACAGAAAGTTTCAATTTTAATTCGTTCAGAATAGGTTATACTAGACAAAAGATCAGCTCCTAAAAAATGGGTTTGTGGTAAACACCATTTTAAAGGAAGCTGATCTTTTTTGTCCGAACAGCGTTCGGATTAATTTTACAATCTACCATTAAACGTTCAAAAGTTGTCGAAAATAATTTAAATAAGGAGAAGCATTCAAATTTATCAATGATCAAAAAAATTAAAGCGCAGCTTCAATATGATACTGAAGATGAACGTCAGGATCATATGAAAAATATTGATTCATACAAGCAAAAAGTATTCGATTTAAATGGAGAGATTAAAACAGTACAACAAAAACGTAAAGACTGGAAAAATAAAATTGTTGATTTAACGGACGACTTGCCCCAAAAGTAGCTTCTCAAATAAAGAGCATAAGGAAACCTGCATGCAAATCGCTTTAGCGATTGCGGAGTAGGCTGTGTCTACTGGGTTTCTAAGGGATTTAATTGCATGCAAAAAAACACGTATAAGTACCCAAATAGGTCCGTAGACCTCTTCGGGTACTTATTGATATATCAACGATTAGGGCTCCTATGATGGAATTACGGACAAAATGTTCGATATAATACATCATAAAGGAGCCTTTTATTATGGCAATTAAATATTCAAATGAATTTAAAGAGTCGATTGTTAGCTTAAGTCAGACTGGCCGTTCGGCCAACTCACTGGCTAAAGAATACAACGTCAGTGTTTCAACGGTTACTAAGTGGATTAAACAAGCTGATCCTAACAACACTAAAGTGCTATCATCAAATGAACGTGCTTTGATTAAAGAAAATAAACGGTTAAAAGAAGAACTTGATATTTTAAAACGAGCGGCGGTGCTCATGGCAAAAAGCTAATTATTAAGGGGCGTACCCTCGTGTTAGAAATCGTCAACGCTAATTTACGTGCTGGGCACCGCATTACTCGTATCTTATCAGTACTCAAAATCCCGCGCTCAACCTACTATGATTATCTACATTGGCAGCCAAGTAGAACTGAATGCCGACGGCATTTACTTAAGCAAAAAGTGTTAGCGGTTTGGTTAAGATATCCAATGTATGGCTATCCACGATTAACGATCTTACTAAATCAACAGTCTGATATTCACGTTAGTCAGCGTCTGGTCTATCAACAAATGTGTGAATTAGGGATTAGATCTAGAATGGTTAAACGAATCAATAAGCCAACCACTCAGACTGATTATGATCAGCGACCAAACTTGATTAAGCAGTTAACTGATCAATCTGGTGTTTTATTGACTGATATTACGTACATTCCCCTTAACCATACTTGGTGTTACCTAGCTAGTGTCTATAATCCAGTAACCCGACGGGTTATTGCTTACCAACTTAATACGCAGATGACTAAAGAACTAGCGACTAACGTTATTACCCAAGTCATGGCGCAAGCAGTTAAACCACAAATTATTCATAGTGATATGGGAAGCCAATACACAAGTGACTTATTTGAGAGCGTTTTATCGAAGTATGGTATCAAGCATTCTTACTCCCGTAAGGGTCAACCCGGCGATAACGCGCGAATTGAAAGTTTTCATTCAATTTTGAAACGTGAATACGTTAATTTCCAAGATTTTAAGACAATTCATGAAGCAACCGCCGGAATTGATAACTATATTCGTTGGTATAACAGTGATCGTATTTCACTTGTAGCGTAGCTACAGACAATTGAATTTTTAATCAGCGCGCTCAAAACGTACGAATGTTGGGGGCTATTTAAAGCACCCTAAAGCGGTTTTAAAGGTTGATTTAGATTAAAATCTCTAACTCAGAAAATTAAATTAAGTAATTTAGATTGAAAGTCAAATTTGTTCGTACTTTTGTGTCCGGATTCTTGACATAGGAGCCTCTTTTAATCGTTCTTTATAGCGCAATAGCGCTTGTAAATCAGCTTTAGTTAAAATCCTAATCTTGTTTTCCAGTCGTCTTCTCCTGTCTAATCTTGATTAAATAGGCCTTCAACTCTTGATATTCAACCTCTGGGATAAATTCACCGTTGTATTGAAAATCAATATACGCCCCCAATTCAGCTTGTAGTTTAGCTTTGGCTTCAGCAGGTGTATAACCTTTTGGCAAATTATTCATCGGCTTTACCAGGTGAATCATTTTCAGTTGGTGTCTCTGTTAAAAAGGGTGCCTCTAGATCCAACCGCTCTGTCCCGTAATGTTCGTCAGCTTTTTTAGGCGTTTCAGGTGCTTGGGCCTTAGGCGCTTTAACCGTTTTATCAGTCTTGCCTTTCGCCGCTTGCTTGTCGACCGGTTCTGTTTCAGGCTCTTCAGGGGTATTAAATAACTTATCGCGCAATAATGTATTCAGGCGGCCAAACTTTTCAGGATCATTTTCCAGCGTTTGAATCGCATTGTTGCGGCCTTGTCCTAACTTCTCACCCTCAAAATCAAACCACGAACCCGATTTACCAGCAATTCCTTGTTCAACGGCATTATCCAGGACATCAGCGACATAAGAAATCCCCCGGCCGTAATAGTTCGTCACTTCGGCGACCTTGAACGGTGGGGCCATCTTATTTTTAGCGACCTTAATTTTAACTTGGTTCCCGAGTGGTGACTTGTCTTTACCACCATCTTTGATTAATTCACCCCGTCTAACTTCCAAACGCACGCTGGCGTAAAATTTAAGCGCCCGCCCGCCGGGCGTTACTTCAGGGTTACCAAACACGACCCCCACTTTTTCACGAATTTGATTAATGAAAATCACAATGGTTTTCGTTTTATTAACCGTTCCAGAGAGTTTACGTAACGCTTGCGACATTAATCGTGCTTGCAGGCCGACATGGGCATCACCCATTTCACCTTCGATTTCAGCTCGTGGGACCAAAGCGGCCACTGAATCAACGACTAAAATATCAACGGCGCCGCTAGAAACTAAAGCATCAGCAATTTCAAGCCCTTGTTCACCAGTATCTGGTTGGGACAAGTAAAGATCATCAATGTTAACCCCTAAATGCCCCGCATATACAGGGTCCATGGCATTTTCGGCATCAATATACGCCGCAGTTCCGCCTCGCTTTTGCACTTCGGCAACTGCCTGCATGGCTACGGTTGATTTACCGGAACTTTCAGGCCCATACATTTCGATAATCCGGCCCCGTGGAAAGCCACCAATGCCTAACGCTAAATCCAGGGAAAGAATGCCCGAAGGGACTGCTTCAACATTGGTTGCCTTATTTTCACCCATTCGCATGACGGCACCGTCGCCAAAGTTCTTTTTAATCTTTTGTAACGCGCTATCTAACGCCTTTTGACGCTCTTTAACATCAGTTTCTTGTTTGATTTCAGCACGCTGCTTGTCTACTTTAGTCTTATCTGCCATGTATAACCCTCCAATTAGCCGAACGCTTGTTCTTATTATAAAATAAGCATAGCATAATTGTGAGAATAATCGCAAGCAAAAATCAATGATTTCTCACTGAACGTAGTTAAACCCCTTATCTATCAAGGGATTGTCGTTCAAAAAAAATTTTTAATCCCAGAATAACGTCTGCCCGTTAACTTTGTTGGCTTCGATACAACGGGTGTTTCCAATCATTTCAAATTCAGCAAAAATAGCGCTGTAAATGTAACTATTTAGGTCAGTGACTTGGTTTAAACGCACCTGTTGAACGGCTCGCATTAGTGTTGCATGGATTGGTGTTGCGACGTCTGTATCGTGTAAGTCAAACAAGCTACTTTGAAGTTTGTGACTGTTTAAGGCTTGCTTTTTAGCCCGTAATACGGTTTGTTGGAGTTGCATAAATTTCATAAAATCATTGCCTGACAACAGTTTGATATCTAGCAATTGTTGTTTAGTAAAGATTGCCTCGTTGTTCAGGTGGGTTTCAAACAGCGCAGCGTCTTGTTGTTCCGTGACCGATTTTTCGTGATCGGAGATAGTATCTGCTTTTAAAGTATCTGTTTCTATGTTTTTTAAGTTATTAGTATTATTAATATCAGTATCACTTGTTTCCCTTTTGGGGAAATCTAGAATTCCTTTTTTAAGAAATCTAGATTTATCAAGGGTTCCAGCTTGTTCGTCATGCATAGATGTTGGTAAATCAATGTTTGTCACTTCTTCTGAAAGTGGATTTTCAGGCGTTTCAAGTTGATCGATGCCATAGATATCGTGATCGCTAATTTCAGGTTCAAGCAAATACATCCGGTTAGCACGTCCTTGCCCCATGCGCTTCATAAGTAACAGACCAGCTTCTTTCAGCTCGTTCTTAACGCTGTTTACTTTGTTATGGCTGCAACCTAGAATCACCCCTAGTTGTTCTCCTGTGTAAATAAAATAGATATTGCCTTCAGGATCAAACCAGTGATTCTTGATGGATAGCTGGAGCCGATCAGAAAGAACGGCGAACGCTAGTTTTGCCTCAGCACTTAATTTTTTGTACTTCTCGCTGGTCATAAAGACTTTGGGTACTTGGAAGAATTTCAAAGCATATTGACGTTTGATGTTGTAGTAGTTTGGTTGATTATCCATAGTGATCTCCTTTGAATTAAAAAAGAGCGAACCCGCATTTGCGAGTCCGCTCTAGAAATTAAGAGTAAGCAAATGCGAGCCTGACATTCGTCAGTAACCCTCTATAAAAGCCACATTAACCTACTTGTACGTCTATTTAAATAAGCCTAAAACTGTTGCCATTTTAATTAAAATGACCTATAATTAAAGACATAAGATAAAAGAAATGGGCAGATAATTTCTTTTTTTAGTAGGTCATCACGAATTCTTACTTCGTGGTGACTTTTTTTTATAGGGTTAATACTACACTTAACATATACGGCATGTCAAACTTTTAATTGAGTATAGAAATATAGAAATATAGAAAATTATAAATATAGTAATATCTAAATTTTAAAAAGGGGAAATATAGATATTTCTCTAAATCTATATTACTACAAAGGGAAATATAGAAAAAAACACCAGGATATTTACTATTTTAATAGCGTTTAGTTTTAAATATAGAAATATAGATATTACTATACTTCTAAAATTCTATATTAAAGTTTTTGATATATAGAAATTTCTATATATAGAAATTTAGAAAAATAGATATTTCTATATTTGCAAGTGTGATTTTTTGTGGTAATATAGAAATATAGAAGGCGGGGTAGTGTTATGTTTGAACAAATGAATAGATTAGATGGAATATTTAAGGAAAGAAAAAAGGCAGTCACAATCATAGTGGGTAATCAAAAAGGCGGAGTTGGTAAAACAACTAATTCATATTTGATAGCATATACTCTTGCTAAATTAGGTATCAAAACACTTGTTGCTGATTTAGATCCCCAGAGTAATAGTACAAAAACTCTGATGTTGACAAAGTCTAAGAATTCAGATCATGTTAATACAATTAGCAAAACGCTTATGTGGGGAGTTCAAAATAAAAATTTAACTGACTTACCAGTAAATATATTAGAAAATTTAGACCTGTTGCCAAGTTACATTGATTTTGAAGAATTCAGTAAATACATTTATAAAGGAACAGAAACTGATTATGAAGAAACGCATGTGCTTGAACCACTATTTGAGCCGTTAAAGCAACGCTATGATGTTATTCTTCTAGATGTACCACCTTTGAATAAGGAAGTTACTAAGAATGCTGTGGTATTCTCTGACTATGTTTTAATCTCGTTACAAACACATGCTGACTCACTGACAGGAGCAGAGGAATATATCGAAACCTTAATTAAATTGAAACAAAAGTATGATTTACCTGTAGAAGTCTTAGGATTTTTACCGATGCTGCAAGATAAGCATGGA